>CALLNA010000265.1 GCA_938005655.1 uncultured Novosphingobium sp. | reverse complement strand
CGAGCCGGTAGCCGCGGGTCGCCGCCTCGGGCTTGCCCGAGCCGTCGTCGATCAGCGGGCGCACCCCGGCATAGGCCCAGACCACCTCGGCCGGCGTCACCCCGCGCGCGAAGTAGCGGCTCGCGCCTTCGCAGAGGTAGGCGATCTCCTCGGGGCTGGCCTGGATGTCGGACAGCGGCCCGTGGTGGTCGGCGTCGGTCGTGCCGATCAGGGTGAAGTCGTGGTCGTAGGGAATGGCGAAGAAGATGCGCCCGTCGGGCAGCTGGAAGAAATAGGCGTAGGGGTGGTCGAACAGCGCGGGCACGACGATGTGCGAGCCGCGCACCAGCCGCATCCCGTAGTCGGGCGCGTCGCCGATCAGCCGCTCGACCTCCAGCACCGCGGGGCCGGCGGCGTTGACCAGCGCCCGCGCCCGGAACGCGCCGTCCGGCGTCTCGATCCGCCAATCCTCGCCCTCGCGTCGCGCGCCGGTCACGGGCGTCCGGGTGCGGACCTCGGCCCCGTGCTCGCGCGCGTCTATCGCGTTGAGCACGACCAGCCGCGCGTCGTCGACCCAGCCGTCCGAATATTCGAAGCCGATCCGGTAGCCGGGCTTGAGCGGCGCCCCGGCGGGGTGGCTGGCCAGCCGCACCGTGTCGGTCGCGGGCAGGCGCCGGCGCCCGCCGATATGGTCGTAGAGGAACAGGCCGAGGCGCAGCAGCCAGGCCGGGCGCAGGCCCTTGGCATAGGGCAGGACGAAGCGCAGCGGCCCGATCACGTGGGGCGCGATGCCGAGCAGCGCCTCGCGCTCGGCCAGGGCCTCGTGGACCAGGGCGAACTCGTAGTGCTCGAGATAGCGCAGCCCGCCGTGGATCAGCTTGGTCGACTTGGACGAGGTGCCGCCGGCCAGGTCTCCCGCCTCCAGCAGCAGGACCCTGGCTCCGCGCCCCGCCGCGTCGCGCGCGATGCCCGCCCCGTTGATCCCGCCGCCGATGACCGCGAGGTCATAGGGCGCGCCGGCCGTCACGCCTGGGCGACCTGGCCGTGGAGGCGGCGGAACAGCCGGCCGCGCTCGCTGTAGAGGACCAGCAGCAGGGCCGCGACGCCGGCCAGCAGCAGCGCCCAGGCCAGCGGCTCGGCCGTGCCGTCATAGGCCTGGCCGATCAGCGCGCCGAGCGCCGAGCCGACCATCAGCCGCATGAAGGCCTGGACCGAGGCCGCCGCCCCGGCGATCCGGGCGAAGGGCTGGAGGGCGATCGACTGGAAGTTGGCGCCGATGAAGCCCATGACGCAGAGGTTCAGCGTCATCAGCGGGGCGAACTGCCAGATCGTCTCCCCGCCGCGGATCGCGAAGCCCAGTTGCAGGGCGCCGAGCACGACATAGCCGATCAGCGCGGTGTGCGAGACCCGCCGCGCCCCGAACCGCTCGACGATGCGCGAGTTGGTCAGGCTGCACAGGGCCATGAACAGCGCCATCCCGCCGAAGATCAGCGGAAAGGCACGGCCCGCCCCGAAGTGCTCGGCGACGAGCTGCTGCGAGGAATTGATATAGCCGAACAGCGCCCCCTGGACGAGCGCCATGCCGACCACGTAGCCGACCGCGGCGCGGGTCAGGAACACCGTGCGCATATTGCGCGCGATCACCGCGGGCTCGATCCGCTGGCGGAACTCGGGGTGCAGCGTCTCCGGCACGCGGATCCAGGCCCAGACCGAGACCGCCGCGCCCAGCCCGGCCATCAGCCCGAAGATCCAGCGCCAGCTCGCCACGGTCAGGAGCCCCTGGCCCAGCGTCGGCGCGGCCATCGGCACGACCATGAAGACCATCGAGACCAGCGACTGGGTCCGCGCCATGCGGTCGCCCTCGAAGCGGTCGCGGATGATCGCCGCGGTCAGCACCAGGAGGCCGGAGGAGAAGGCCCCGGCCAGCCCCCGGCAGACCAGCAGCAGGGTGAAGTCGGGGGCGAGCGCCGCGGCGATGTTGAACAGGACGTAGCCGGAGAGCGAGGCGAACAGCACCGGCCGCCGCCCGAAGCGGTCGGCCAGGGCGCCGGGGAACAGCGAGGTCACGCCCGAGCAGATCAGGAACACCCCGACCACGAGCTGCCGCCGGTTGGAATCGTGGACCCCGAGGTCCTCCGACATGACCCCGAGCGCGGGCAGCATGGCGTCGATCGCCAGGGCCTGGAGCGCCTGGATCATCGCCATCAGCGCGACGAACTCGCGCGTGCCCATCTTGCCGGCGGCCGGTGGAGTGCCCGATGGAATGGAAGCGTGCATCATCGCTCCTTGGCGGATCAAGCCGCCAAAGGCTAGTTTCGTTCCTATGGACTCGGGCGATGACGAGCAGGACGATGCCGCGCCCGGCCTGCGCAAGATCATCCACGTCGACATGGACGCCTTCTACGCCAGCGTCGAGCAGCGCGACGATCCGTCGCTGCGGGGCAAGCCGGTGGCGGTCGGCGGCTCGTCGGAGCGCGGGGTGGTCGCGGCGGCGAGCTACGAGGCGCGGCGGTTCGGGGTGCGCTCGGCCATGCCCTCGGTGCGGGCGGCGCGGCTCTGCCCGGGGCTGATCTTCCGCCGGGCGCGGTTCGACGTCTATCGCCAGGTCTCGCAGCAGATCCGCGCGATCTTCCTCGACTATACCCCCACGTCGAGCCGCTGAGCCTCGACGAGGCCTATCTCGACGTGACCGAGGACCGGCGCGGGATCGGCTCGGCCACGCGGATCGCCGAGCTGATCCGCGGCCGCATCCGCGCCGAAACCGGGCTGACCGCCAGCGCCGGGGTCTCCTACAACAAGTTCCTCGCCAAGCTCGCCAGCGACCAGAACAAGCCCGACGGGCTTTGCGTGATCCGCCCCGGCGAAGGCGCCCGCTTCGTCGCCGGGCTGCCGGTGCGGCGCTTCCACGGCGTCGGCCCGCGCGGCGCGGAGAAGATGGCGCGGCTCGGGATCGCGACCGGGGCGGACCTCGCCGCGAAGGACATCGCCTTCCTGCGCGCCAACTTCGGCTCCTTCGCCGACTACCTCTACCGCGCCGCGCGCGGCATCGACCTGCGCCGGGTCCGCGCCGACCGCCCGCGCAAGTCGGTCGGCGGCGAGCGGACCTTCAGCCACGACCTCTCCTCCGGCGCGGCCCTGCGCGAGGCCCTGGACAACATCGCCGACATCGTCTGGGAACGCATCGAGCGCGCCGAGGCGCGGGGGCGGACGGTGACGCTCAAGCTCAAGCACGTCGACTTCACCCTGCTCACCCGCGCCCGCTCGATTCCCCATCCCGTGGCCGACAAGGCCGAGTTCGCGCAGCTCGGCCACGCCCTCCTCGCGGAGGTCCTGCCGCTGGCCCAGCCGATCCGCCTGATGGGCCTGACCCTGTCCGCCCTCGAAGGCGAGCGGGAGGAGGAAGCGGCCCCGCCGGACGGCCAGCTCTCGCTGCTCTAGGTTCGCGAGACGAGGGCAGCGTCTCGGCTTCCGGGCAGGAAGCGAATGCCGTTCCCACATCTCGTCGCCCCGGACTTGATCCGGGGCCCCGCTTCTTCCTGCGCGACGCCGGACAAGGAAAGCGGGACCCCGGATCAAGTCCGGGGTGACGAAGGGCGAGGGGAATGGGACCGCCGGCCATGCGACGTAAGCCGAAGCGAGATTCCGCTTGACAAACTGAACCATATGGGTTATGTGGTTCGCCGTCGTCGCGGTGGATGTCAACGCCGCCGACGATCCACGCGGCGGGTGCGGGTGGGCGGTCAGGCCTTCGCTTCCCTTGCCTCCCCGCAAATCAACGGTCGGCGTTGTCCCGCGGATGCCCCGGCATCCGCTCCGCCGGATGCGAGGATGAACCAGGGGTATGCCCCAAGGCAGGCGGCAGGGGTGCGAGCCCGTCCCGCCACCTCCCTCGCACCACAGGGCCGAGACTGTGTGGGTTTCGTGCGTGTCCCGCCAGCCATTCGCAAGCAATCACGCCAAGCCAGGCCTGTATGGTCCAGGCACCAAACGCCGGCCGTTGTCCCGTCCGCGTCCTGTTCTTCCCCCGGCGTTATCCCGCAGTCGCCAGCGGGCGATCAGGCGTGCCTAATCCTCCCCGGCACGGGGAGGGGGACCATCCGCCAGGATGGTGGAGGGGGCTATCCTCCTGGCGCATCCTTGCATGGGCAGCCCCGGCCGCGAACCCCCTCCACCACCGCCTGCGGCGGCGGTCCCCCTCCCCGCGAGCGGGGAGGAGCTTAAGGTTCGCCCCGCACCACGCAGCGGAAGCCGACGTGGCTGGTCGTCGTGTCGATCGGCTGCGGATGGCGCGCCGCGGGGCGGTAGCGGCGGCAATAGGATTCGGCGCAGAGGTGCGAGCCGCCTTTCAGGACCTTGCGCGGGGTCTTGCCCGAAGGCCCCTTGCGATCCATCGAGGCGGCGCGGGTCGCGCCGCGCGGGTTGGCCGGCACGCAGCAGTGGCCGGGGCGCTTCTGCTCGATCCGGGGCGGG
The DNA here is from genome assembly GCA_938005655.1 of uncultured Novosphingobium sp. Lineage (GTDB taxonomy): Bacteria > Pseudomonadota > Alphaproteobacteria > Sphingomonadales > Sphingomonadaceae > Novosphingobium. The sequence goes on along the minus strand of CALLNA010000265.1, from coordinate 3,320 downwards.
CCGTACCAGTCCTCGGTCCATTCCCAGACGTTGCCGATCATGTCGTGGAGGCCATGGCCGTTGGGCGCGAAGCTGCGGACCGGGGAGGTGCGCAGCCAGCCGTCGGCCAGGCTGTTGCCGTGGGGGAAGGGGCCCTGCCAGTAGTTGGCCTGGGGACGCCCGTCCGGCTCGAACTCGTCGCCCCAGGCATAGTCCGCCGCCTTCAGCCCGCCGCGCGCGGCGAACTCGAACTCGGCCTCGGTCGGCAGGTCCTTGCCCGCCCACCTCGCATAGGCCGCCGCGTCGGCATGGGCGACGTGGACCACCGGATGGTCCTCCAACCCATCAAGGCTGCTGCCGGGTCCCAGCGGGTGCCGCCAGTCGGCCCCGAAGCGGAACGACCACCAGGCGAGCGAGCGCAGGTCGACCGGCCCTGGCGTAGGCTCGAAGACCAGCGACCCGGCCCGGGCCATGTCGGGGGACATGCCGGGATAGTCCCTGGGGTCGGGCGCGATCTCGGCGAAGGTGACGTGGCCGGTCTCCGCGACGAAGCGGGCGAACTCGGCGTTGGTCACGGGGGTCTCGTCGATCCAGAACGGGTCGACGCGGACCTGCCGCACCGGCGCCTCCTCCGGATAGAAGCGGTCGGAGCCCATCGCGAACGTGCCGCCGTCCAGCCGGATCATCCCGGCGCGGCGGTTGGCGGAAGGCGGGGGAAGGGTCTGCACCGGCCTGGGTTACGCCAGGCCGGTGCGCCCTGTCGAGGTTAGTGGCGGATCAGGTAGTCGAAGGCGGAGAGCGAGGCCTTCGAGCCCTCGCCCATGGCGATGACGATCTGCTTGTAGGGCACGGTCGTCACGTCGCCCGCGGCGAAGACGCCGGGCAGGCTGGTCGCGCCGCGCGCGTCGACCTCGATCTCGCCGCGTGGGGAGAGCGCGATCGTGCCGTCGAGCCATTCGCTGTTCGGCACCAGGCCGATCTGGACGAAGACGCCTTCCAGCTCGACCAGGTGCTCCGCGTCGGTGTCGCGGTCGCGGTAGCGCAGGCCCACCACCTTGGACCCGTCGCCGAGGACCTCGGTGGTCAGGGCCGAGGTGACGATGGCGACGTTGCCCAGGCTGCGCAGCTTGGCCTGGAGCACCGCGTCGGCGCGGAGCTGCGGGTCGAACTCGATCAGCGTGACGTGGGCGACGATGCCGGCGAGGTCGATCGCCGCCTCGACGCCCGAGTTGCCGCCGCCGATCACCGCGACGCGCTTGCCCTTGAACAGCGGGCCGTCGCAGTGCGGGCAATAGGCCACGCCCTTGTTGCGGTACTCGTCCTCGCCGGGCACGCCCATCTGCCGCCAGCGCGCGCCGGTGGAGAGGATCACGGTCTTCGCCTTGAGGCTCGCCCCGTTGTCGAGCCTGACCTCGTGCAGGCCGCCCGCTTCCCCGGCGGGCACCAGCGCGACCGCCTTTTGCAGGTTCATGATGTCGACGTCGTAGTCCTTGACGTGCTGCTCGAGCTGGGCGGCGAGCTTCGGCCCCTCGGTGTGGCTGACCGAGATGAAGTTCTCGATTCCCATCGTGTCGAGCACCTGGCCGCCGAAGCGCTCGGCCACGACGCCGGTGCGGATTCCCTTGCGTGCCGCATAGATCGCCGCTGCCGCGCCGGCCGGGCCGCCGCCGACGACGAGCACGTCGAACGGCTCCTTCGCGGCGATCTTCTCGGCCGCGCGGGCGACCGCGCCGGTGTCGAGCCTGGCCATGATCTGGGCCAGGTCCATGCGGCCCTGGCCGAAGACCTCGCCGTTGAGGAAGACCATCGGCACGGCCATGACCTCGCGGCGCTCGGCCTCGTCCTGGAACAGGGCGCCGTCGATCGCGACGTGGCTGACGTTCGGGTTCAGCGCGGCCATGATGTTGAGCGCCTGGACCACGTCGGGGCAGTTCTGGCACGACAGCGAGAAGAAGGTCTCGAAGCGGTACTCGCCCCCATCATCTTTGGCCAGGTTCCGCACCGCGTCGAGCAGCTCCTCCTCCTCCTTGGGCGGATGGCCGCCGACGTGGAGCAGGGCGAGGATCAGCGAGGTGAACTCGTGGCCCAGCGGCAGGCCGGCGAAGGTCGTCTGCGCGCGTCCCTCATCGGCGCGGATCGCGAAGGAGGGACGGCGCTCGGCCGTGCCGTCGAAGTGCGCCGAGACCTGGTCGGACTGCGCGGCGATCTCCTCGACCAGGCTGCGCAATTCGGCCGACTTGGCGCTGTCGTCGAGGCTGGCGACCAGCTCGATCGGCCGGCGCAGGTTGGCGAGGTAGGCCTTCAATTGGGCGGTGGTGGCGGCATCGAGTACGGGCATGTTCGTTCTCTTCGGACAAGGTGGTGGCGTTCGCCGCGGAGCGCGGCGTCACGAATGGCGAAATCGTTCGGAAACGCTCAGGCTTCCGCTGTCCTGAGCTTGTCGGAGGACCGTCCTTCCCCGGCGATACGCGGTGCGGGAAGAACGGGGCGGTCCTTCGACAAGCTCAGGACGGTCGGCTCTGGTGGAGCATCGGGTTCTCCGGTCGGAGGGGAGAGGCCGGGCGGGCGGACCCGCCCGGCCGGAACCCATCAGATCTTGCCGACGAGGTCGATCGACGGGGCGAGCGTCTCGGCGCCTTCTTCCCACTTGGCGGGGCAGACCTGGCCGGGGTGCTCGCGCCAGTACTTGGCGGCCTTGATCTTGCGGAGCAGCTCGGCGGCGTTGCGGCCCACGCCCTCCGGGGTGATCTCGACGAGCTGGATCACGCCGTCGGGATCGGTCACGAAGGTGGCGCGGTCAGCCAGGCCGACGCCCTCGCGCAGGACGCCGAAGTTGTTGCTCAGCACGTGGTTCTGGTCGCCCAGCATGAAGTAGTTGATCTTGCCGATGGCGGGCGAGGTGTCGTGCCAGGCCTTGTGGCTGAAATGGGTGTCGGTCGAGACCGAATAGACCTCGGCGCCGAGCTTCTGGAGCTCGGGATAGATGTCGGCGAGGTCCTCGAGCTCGGTCGGGCAGACGAAGGTGAAGTCGGCCGGGTAGAAGAAGAACACGCTCCACTTGCCCTTGACGGTCTCCTCGGTGATGTTCTCGACGAACTTGCCCTGATGGAAGGCCGTGGCGTTGAACGGCTTGAGCTGGCTTCCGACGATACCCATGGGTCTTGCTTCCTTCTGTTGCGGCCGGTCTGTCCGGCGGGTGTCTCGACGCTGGAGATGGCGTTGTCGTTGCGGAATCTCAAATCGAATGTACCCCGCACTTAAATCGAGTTTTCCGATTATTGACGCGGCAAATCGCCGCCCGGCCCGCTAATCCGCGCGGAGCAGGCGGCGGAACAGGCGGG
>CALLNA010000264.1 GCA_938005655.1 uncultured Novosphingobium sp. | reverse complement strand
AGCAGCATCTGGAGCTGACCCGCGACATCGCCCAGAAGTTCAACAACGACTTCGCTTCCGAAGCCGCACCCGTCTTCACCCTGCCCGATCCGATCATCCCGCCCGAGGCGGCGCGGATCATGTCGCTGCGCGACGGCTCGGCCAAGATGAGCAAGTCCGACCCGTCCGATATGAGCCGGATCAACCTGACCGACGACGCCGACACGATCATGCAGAAGGTCCGCAAGGCCAAGACCGACCCCGAGCCGCTGCCGGGCGACGTCGCCGGCCTCGCCGGGCGGCCCGAGGCGGCGAACCTCGTCGGGATCTACGCCGTGCTCTCCGACCGGACTCCGGCCGACGTGCTCGGCGAGTTCGCGGGGCAGGGCTTCGGCACATTCAAGCCCGCGCTGGGCGAGCTGCTGGTGAGCCACCTCGCGCCGATCAACGCGCGCTACGTGGCCCTGCGTGAGGACCAGCCGGCACTCGACGCGATCCTCCGCAAGGGCGCGGCGAAGGCCCGCGCCCTGGCCGGGCCGACGCTCGACGCCGCCTATGCCGCGCTCGGGCTGGTGCGCGGCTAGGCGGACCGTTTCAGACGGCCCCGGGCTGCCAGCGGTCCGGTTCGCCGGAACGACCTCGGGCTATCCACGTTTTGGAACTGTTCAACGCTTATTCAGGCGCTTAGGCTCAAGCTCGCTCGTCTGCGCTGATCCCGCCCGCGCTTCTTGCGCGTTGTCCGATCACGCAGCCATTCGCGGAGAAAGAACGATGTCCGGTCAAACACGGTCGCCGGTCGGCCTGCTGAAAATGCTGGTCGTGCCGATAGTGCTCGCGGCGCTCGCCGCCTGCACCAACACCCTCGATACGCGGGTGTCCCGCTTCAACAACCTGCCACCGCCGAGCGGGCAGACCATCGCCGTCGTCGCCGACGACCCCTCGCTCGCCGGCGGGATCGAGTTCGGCCAGTACGCGCGCCTGGTCGAGGACCGCCTCGCCCAGGTCGGCTATCGCCCGGTCGCCTCGCCGCAGGGCGCGGATCTTGTCGCCCGGCTCGACTACGGCGTCGACAAGGGCCGCGAGCGGGTCCGCTCGACCCCCGGCTTCCGCGATCCGTTCTGGGGCCCGTGGTACGGCTACGGCCCGCGCTGGGGCTACCGCGGCTTCCGCGGCCCCTGGGGCTATGGCTGGCAGGACCCGTGGTTCGACAGCGACATCGAGAGCTACACGGTCTACACCAGCGGCGTCGAGCTGAAGATCGACCGCGCCAACGGCGGCCCGCGCCTGTTCGAGGGCAAGGCCGAGGCGGTCTCGACCTCCAACCGCCTGCAATACCTCGTCCCCAACCTGGTCGAGGCGCTGTTCACCGGCTTCCCCGGCAATTCGGGCGAGACCGTGCGGATCACCGTCGCGCCGGAAAAGACCGCGCCCGCGCGCCGCTGACGCCGCGCCGATCGGCCATCCCCGCGGCCGGGCGCCAGGCGCCCGGCCGCGGTTGACATGATTCTGTAGCTTTTGGGCTCCAGGCTCCCCTGCGGGTCCAACCGCGAGGGGCAGCATGGCACGGCCGAAGAAGGGCGATCCCAAGGCGATCGAGAGCCTGGCGGACGCGGAGCTGGAGGACTGGTTCGTCTGGGACCTGCTGGCGACGACGGCGCTCGAGAAGGCGAACTACGACCGGCTCGGCGCGATCCGCCTCCTCGCCCAGGCGATCGCCGAGCTCGCCTCGCGCGAGGCGGGCGCCCTGCCCCAGCCCGAATAGCGGGCCCGAACGGCGCGCGGGAATACTCCGCCAAACTACGTAATTTACGGGAACCTTCCGCCCCTTCGCGACTTCCGTTGGGGCGGAGGATTTCAATTCATGGTCAAGCGGCCGCTCAGGGTGCTCGTCGTCGAGGACGAGCCGCTCGTGCGCATGCTGGCGGTCGAGGAGTTCGAGGAGCTGGGCTTCGAGGTCCACGTCGCCAACGACGCCGCGAGCGCGCTGGAGGCGCTGGAGCGGATCGATTCGCTCGACCTGCTGTTCACCGACATCCAGATGCCCGGCCCTGGCAACGGCTGGGACCTCGGCCGCCGCGCCCGCGAGCTGCGCCCCGCGATCGCGGTGATCTACGCGACGGGCTACGGCGGCGACCAGGCCGGCCCGGTCGACCATAGCGCGACCGTGCGCAAGCCCTATCTCTTCTCCGACATCGAGGCCGCGCTGCGCGACGTGGGCATCGCGAGCGGCGCCTGAGCGGCCCGCCCTGCGCCCGAAGGCGAAACTTGGATTTTTCCGAAGGGATGGTGCGGTCGAGAAGACTCGAACTTCCACGGGCTTTCGCCCACAACGACCTCAA
>CALLNA010000263.1 GCA_938005655.1 uncultured Novosphingobium sp. | reverse complement strand
ACCGCGACGACGGCGGATCACATAACCCATATGGTTCAGTTTGTCAAGCGGAATCTCGCTTCGGTAGCGTTTCGGCTTGAACTTCGGTTTCTGGGCAGGAGGCGCCCGTCATCCCCCATCTCGTCGCCCCGGACTTGATCCGGGGCCCCGCTTCTTCCTACGCGACGCCGGAAAAGGAAAGCGGGGCCCCGGATCAAGTCCGGGGCGACGAAGGGGGAAGGTCGGCGATGCGATCATAAGCCGAAATTCAAACCGGACGCAGTTCTCGCCTAGCAACGAAAGCTGGCCGTCCGGGCGGACGGCTGCCCGCCCTGCGGTTCACCCCAGGGTTTGCGGCGGCAGGGGGAACTCGACCGTCTTTGCCAGCTTGTCGAAGTGGCGGTCGAGCTTGCGGATCGCCTGGGGGGTCAGGGCCAGCCAGAGGCGGCGGCGGTCGGCTTCGTCGGGGATGCGCGAGACCCAGCCTGCCTTGGCCAGGGCCGAGATGTGCCGCAGCGCGGTGGTGTGCGGCGCCCGCGCACCGATGCAGGCCGATGTGACCGAGCTGCGCGCGCCCGATTTCTCCCGGATGTAGAGGTCGAGGATGAGGTCCCAGGCCGGTTCCCCGAACAGGTTGCTGGACAGGGTGGCCGGGCGGAGGCCGCGGCTCCAGTACAGCCATTGCGCGACGGCGAGCCGGGCTTGCTGGAGGTCGCGGGCGGCGGGCGGGAGGGTCCGGCGGCCGGGTGCCGCAACCGGCTTCGTCTTCGCCCGCGGCATCATTGCCCCGCGCCCGGCCGGGAGGCACGCGAATGGATTTCTACGATCCCAACCATAGCCCCCTCATGGTCCTGGCTTGTTCCGGAGGCCTCGCACATCTCGGCTTGATCCCCAACGGAAAATAAAGATACTTCAACGTCTTGTTATGATCGCCATGGCGATCCCCAGGCGCGGGACGTCACCAACCGCCATGGTCACGGCCGCCGCAACCCGGATTCCTCCCAAGCTCCCTTGCCCGGCCCCCGCGCGGCACGGTTCCGCTCAGATAGGTGCGTATAATCCGTGGTATTATAGGATTCAACAACCCCTGAATCCGGCCATGAGGGCCAATCAGCTAATTGCCTGGAATCTAAGGAAACTTAGGACGGAGAGAGGCGTCTCCCAAGAGGTCCTGGCCGTCGATGCCGGCGTCGACCGCACCTATGTCAGCCGGGTCGAGAGAGGGCAGGAGAATCCGACGGTCGGGGTGATCGAGCGGTTCGCCCTGGCGCTGTCGGTCGACCTGACCGCGTTTTTCATTCGGCCGAAGGAAGGCGAGGAACTACCTCCAGTTCTCAAGAAGGGACCAAAAGGGCGCCGGTAGGCGGGTTTTGGATTACGACTTGTATCGTCAGGTGCATATGACCCGGAGACGGCGGAGCAAAGCGGCGTTTGATCCAAAATGGCGGAATGCCGCCGGGCAGCGCCGCGGCGGCTGCTTGCGCCGTGCGGATGGCCTTGCGTGAAGGAGCGGGACTTGCAGGAATTTCGGGAGCGTTACGGGCCGGTGGCCGTGGTGACGGGGGCCTCGTCGGGGATCGGCCAGGCCTTCGCCGAGGAACTGGCCGAGCGCGGCTTCGACCTGGTGCTGGTCGCCCGGCGGGTGGACCGGCTGGAGAGCCTGGCCGCGCGGCTGGCCGAGGCGCACGGGATCGCGGCGCAGGTCCTGCCGGTCGACCTCGCCCGGGCCGATGCCGCGCGAACGATCATCGAGGCCACGGCGGACCGTGACGTCGGGCTGGTGGTCAGCAACGCCGGCTTCGGGATGAAGGGCGATCACGCGGGCAACGATCCCGCCGCCATGACCGAGATGCTGATGGTCAACTGCAACGTGCCGATGCAGCTCGCCCACGGCTTCGCGCCGCGGCTGCGGGCGCGGGGCCAGGCCGGGACGGGGGCCGGGCTGATCCTGGTCAGCTCGATCGAGGGGCTGATGGGCTGCCCCTATTCGACCGCCTATTCCGCGTCCAAGGCGCTGGTCAACGCGCTCGGCGAGGGGCTCTGGGCGGAGCTGCGGCCCGACGGGGTCGACGTGCTGACCGTCTGCCCCGGCGCCACCGAATCCGAGGCCGCGGGCAAGCAGGGCATCGACATCGCCAAGCTGCGCAACGTCATGCCCGCGCGCGACGTCGCCCGCGCTGCGCTGGACAACCTGGCCGAGGGGCCGACCTTCTTCCCGAGCGCGGTCTACAAGGCGAGCTTCGACCAGCTCCTCGCCATGCCGCGCCGCGATGCCCTGGCGGCGATGGCCAAGGGGATGAAGGGGTAGGGTTCCGGGCGGGGCGGCTCCTCCGCGATGCTGTAGTTTGCAGATCAGACCGGGCGGACGGTCCCACCCGTTTCGTCACCCCGGACTTGATCCGGGGTCCCGCTTTCCTTTTCCGGCGTCGCGCTTGGAGAAGTGGGGCCCCGGATCAAGTCCGGGGCGACGAGGTGTGGGATAGTATGCGCTTCCCGCCCCATCGGGTGGTCATTCGGGGCCGCCGGGTAATCGTGTCTGAAGAGGAGAGGGCTCCGCTCTGCGTCTCTCAGTCGTGCTTCGGCACCGAGAAGGTGCCCGAGACGCGGCCGCCGCCGCCCGAACCGCCGTTGCCGAGCGCCGAGGACGAGCCGCCGGCGCGGCCGTCGACGCTGGAGATGCCGGTGGCGAGGTCGATCACCAGGCGGCCGCCGTTCAGCGTGTCGCCGCCGCGGCGCAGGGCGACGTTGCCGGCCATGGTGATGACCCTGCGGTTGAAGTCGTAGATCGCGACGTCGCCCTTGGCGGTCTCGTTGCCGCGGGCGACGAAGACGCCGCCGGTCGCGTCGATGCGCTGGATCTTCATCGCCCCGGCATTGGTATAGGCGACCGTGGTCCGCGCCGCCTTGAGGTTGAGCCCGGCCTGGGTGATGTCGACGTTGCCCGAGAGGACGACGCGGTTCTGGCGGTCCTGCAACTCGATCCGGTCGGCCGCGTAGTTGACCGGCGCGTCGCTGTTGTGCCCGGCGATGGCCTGGGCGCCAAGCTGCTGGAGGCCGAGCAGGGCGGAGCCGGTGAGGACGAAGGCGGTGATCGCCGTGCGCGCGGGCGCGCGGAGAGACCGGACGGTCTGGCGGACGATCTGGAAGCGGTCGTTCATCATGGCATCCTGAGCTTTCCGGGTTGCATCCGCAAGCGCGCGCGGCCGTCCAGGGCGACGGTCCGCGCCGACAGGTCCGCCACTATCCGGTTCGCGCTGAAGGTGCCAGCGGGAATGGAGCCGGCGACCCCGCCCGAGCCCTCGACCCGGCGGGTCTTGAGGTCGATGGTGACGTTGCTGGCGCTCATCGAATAGCCGTCGGCGGCGCGGAAGTTGAGCGGGCCCTGGACCGCGACCCGCTCGTTGGGGATGTTGTAAAGCCCCGACCGCGCCGAGATCTCCGCCGGGCCGTCCGACAGCAGGATGCGGGCGACGAGGTCGTTCATCTCGACCGTGGGGTCGCTGGCCGAGCGCTGGACGGCGTTGCCCGCGGTCAGCGAGAAGGGGCGGCCCTGGTTGTCGGCGCCGCGGTACATCGCCTTGTCGACGCGCAGGCGCTCGCTGGTGACGGCCACCTTGTTGCGGTCGAGCAGGAAGCTGATCTCGCCGCGCGGGGTGAAGGGGGCGAGGATCATGATCGCCGCGACCATGCCGACGCCCGCCGGCAGGACCCGGACGAGCAGGCGGACCAGCCGGTCGTGCGGGCTGCCCGGCGCGGCGAAGGCCCGGCGCTTGTCGCGGATGAGGTCAGCCTGGGCGGTCATCGGTCCCGACCTTACTCGTGGCTGAAGATATCAGTCTCGGGCCAGCCGGCGAGATCGAGCCGGGCGCGCGTCGGCAGGAAGTCGAAGCAGGCCTGGGCGATCCCGGTGCGGTGCTCGCGCGCCAGCCGCTCGACCAGGATCGCGTGCATGGCGTGGAGGTGTCGCACGTCCGAGGCCGCATATTCGCGCTGGGCGTCGGACAATTCGCGCCCGCCCCAGTCGCTCGACTGCTGCTGCTTGGAAATCTCCTTGCCGAGCAGCTCGCGCACCAGGTCCTTGAGGCCGTGGCGGTCGGTATAGGTGCGCACCAGCTTGCTGGCGATCTTGGTGCAGAACACCGGGGTCGCGCTGACCCCCAGGTAATGCTCGATCGCGGCGAGGTCGAACCGGGCGTAGTGGAACAGCTTGAGCCGAGCCGGATCGGCCAGCACGGCCTTGAGGTTCGGCGCGGCATAGCTGCTGCCGGGGCTGAAGCGGACGAGATGCTCGTCCCCCCCGCCGTCGGAAATCTGGACGACGCAGAGCCGGTCGCGCGCGGTGATCAGGCCCATGGTCTCGGTATCGACCGCAATCGGGCCGGGAGCCAGCACGCCTTCGGGGAGATCTTCTTCGTGGAAATGGACAGCCATCGTGCGGTTTGCTTAGGCTGATCCGGCGGCGAGGGAAAGCCCCGGTTGGGCAATTGGAGGTGAACTATGGCGAGCAGCGACGCGGTGCCCGAAAGCTGGCGCGGGGCGCTCGGGCCGGTGCTGGCGGAAAAGCCGTCGCGCGTGCTCGGCGGGTTCCTCAAGGCGGAGGAGGAGGCGGGCAAGCGCATCTATCCCCCCCGCGGCACCCGGCTGCGCGCGCTGGAGCTGACCCCGCTCGACCGGGTCAAGGTCGTCATCCTCGGCCAGGATCCCTACCACGGCCCCGGCCAGGCGCACGGCCTCGCCTTCTCCGTGCCCCAGGGGGTGCGGGTGCCGCCGAGCCTGGTCAACATCTACAAGGAGCTGGAGAGCGACCTCGGCCTGCCCGTGCCGCGGCACGGCAACCTGGAGGACTGGGCGCGGCAGGGCGTGCTCCTGCTCAACAACTCGCTGACCGTCGAGGAGGGCCGCGCCGGATCGCACCAGAAGATGGGCTGGGAGGGGATCACCGACGCCGCCGTCGCCGCCGTCGCCGCGCGCGAGGAGCCGAGCGTGTTCATGCTCTGGGGCAGCCACGCGCGGAACAAGGCGATGCGCGTGCCGGGGCTCAACGACGGCCGCCACCTGGTCCTGACCGCTCCGCACCCGAGCCCGCTCTCGGCCCATTCGGGCTTCCTCGGCTGCCGCCATTTCAGCAAGGCCAACGCCTTCCTGGAAGCCAAGGGCCGCGGCGCGCTCGACTGGCGGGTCTGAGGGGCACGGAAAGCGGGTGCCGCTCCTGCCCGGGGCGGTTCCCGAAGCCGCAGCGCCTACGAAAAAGGGGCCGGATTTCTCC
>CALLNA010000262.1 GCA_938005655.1 uncultured Novosphingobium sp. | reverse complement strand
CGAGGTAGTCCCCCATCGCCGGCAGCGCCTCCTGCCTGATCCCGCCGCTGACCCCCTGGAAGCCGAGGAACCATTTGAAGGCCGTCGGCATCACGATGTAGTAGGCGAGCGCCGCGCCGCTGGTGAACAGCACCGGCGTCGCGATCAGGAAGGGCAGGAAGGCCTTCTTCTCCTTGGCGTAGAGCCCCGGCGCGACGAAGGCCCATATCTGGTTCGCAAGGTACGGGAAGGTAAGGAAAAAGGCGGCGAACAGCGCCACCTTGATCTCGACGAAGAAGGCCTCGTAGAGCTTGGTGTAGACCAGCTTCCCCTGCCCCGGCGGGAAGGCTGCGGTGAGCGGATGGGCGAGGAAGGCGAAGATGTACTTGGCGAAGTAGAGGCAGACGCAGAAGGCCACCCCCAACACCAGGATGCAGCGCAGCAGGCGCGTCCGCAGCTCCAGCAGGTGATCGAGCAGCGGCGCTTCCGAATTGTCGATGTCGCGGATCTTGAGCATCACGCCTGGCCCTTGGGCTGGCCGAACGGCAGCTCGGGCGCGGCATGGTCGACAATGGGTTGCGGCGCGGGCTGGGACGCCGGCTCGGGCAGGAGATCGACCGGCGGCGGAGTGTGTGCCCCGGTCTGTGGCGCAGGCGATGCGGCCTCGGCCGGAGCAGGCTCAGGCAGCGCGGGGGTGTGGGCCGCGGCCTCCTCCCGCATGATCGCCTCGTTCTTTTCGCGCCACTTCTTCTCCATCTCCTCCAGCTCGGCCTGGCGGATCATCTCCTCGATGCCGGAGCGGAAATGGCCGGATACGCGGCGGATCTTCGCCAGCCAGCTACCGGCCAGGCGCAGCGCGCGCGGCAGGTCCTTCGGCCCGATCACGACGATCGCGACGACGGCCGTCAGCAGCAGCTCGGACGGAGCGATGTCGAACATTGCGAACCGGCGGTCGGCTTAGCGGGGACCGGCCTGGTTGGGATCGACGACGGTCTCGCCGTTGAGGGTGGCCTGCTGCTGCACGGGCGGCGCGGGAATCTGGGCCGGCGGCGGCGTGGCCGCATCGCGCGAGGCTTCCTCCTCGGCCATGCCCTGCTTGAAGCTCTTGATGCCCTTGCCGAAGTCGCCCATCATCTCGGAGATGCGGCCGCGGCCGAACAGGACCAGCACCACGATCGCGAGGATGATCAGGTGCGGAAGTGACAAACCCATCGAACTAACTCCTGAAAACGCAACAAGACGGGCGCTCCCAGCGCCTTTCACGGTCTCTCTGGACCCTATCTAGGCATTTTCGTCGTCCGTTGCCAGCGCAACCGGCCCTTGCGACAATTCGGTGCAACCCGCCGCCTCGTCGCCGGCCGCGGCAGGCGGCTCCGGCGCGTCGGTCAGCGCGGCCATCGCGTCCTCGACGGGATCGAGCAGCCCGGCCGCGCGCAGCTCGTCGATTCCCGGCAGGTCGCGGCGCGATTGCAGGCCGAAATGGGCGAGGAACTCGGGCGTAGTCGCATAGATCACCGGGCGCCCCGGCACCTCGCGCCGCCCGGCGACGCGAACCCAGCCCGCCTCCAGCAGCACGTCGAGCGTGCCCTTGGCGGTCTGGACGCCGCGAATCGCCTCGATCTCGGCACGGCTGACGGGCTCGTGATAGGCGACGATGGCCAGGACCTCCGTGGCCGCGCGCGACAGGCGGCGGACCTCCTCGCGCTCGCGGCGGAGCAGGTGGGCGAGGTCGGACGCGGTCTGGAAGTGCCAGCGCTTGCCCCGCTCGACGAGCTGGACGCCCCGCCCCTCGTAGTGCGCGACCAGCTCGGCCAGGGCCCCGCGCACCTCGGCCCCGCCGAGATGGGTGGAGATCGCCTCGACGCTCATCGGCTCCTCGGCGGCGAACAGGGTCGCCTCGACCGCGCGAACCAGATCGTCGGGCGCGCTCACCGGATGCCCCGCAGGCGCAAGGGGCCGAAGGTATGGTCCTGCGCAAGCTCCGCCTTGCCGAGCCGCGCCAACTCCAGCGCGGCGACGAAGCTGGAGGCCAGCGCCGAGCGCTTGAGCCGCGGATCGGCGTGAGGCGGCAGGAAGTCGCGCAGCTCCATCCAGTCGAGCGTGACGCCGAGCATCGAGGACACCCGCGCCAGGGCGCTGTCGAGCGTCATCACCATGCGGTCGCGGACCATGTGGACCACCGGCGCGGTGCGCGCCTTGACCTGGCCATAGGCCTGGACGAGGTCGAACCATTCGCACTGCCAGCGATTCCGGCGGTCGACGCGCAGCCCCTCGGGCGCGCCGCGGCGGAACACGTCGCGGCCCAGCCGGTCGCGGCCCATCAGCCGCGCCGCCGCCTCGCGCATCGCGCCAAGCCGCTGGAGCCGCAGTTGCAGGCGCAGGGCCAGCTCCTCGGGGCTCGGGTCCTCCTGCTCCTCGCGCGGGAGCAGCAGCGCGGATTTCAGGTAGGCGAGCCAGGCGGCCATGACGAGGTAGTCCGCCGCCAGCTCCAGCTTCAGCGCCCCGGCCCGGTCGATATAGGTCAGGTACTGATCGACGAGCGCGAGGATCGAGATCTTGCGCAGGTCGACCTTCTGCCGCCGCGCGAGGTCGAGCAGCAGGTCGAGCGGCCCTTCCCAGCCGTCCAGCTCCAGGTAGAGCGCCTTGTCGTCGTTCGCCGCGCTGCCGGGGCCGTCCCAGCCGTCCTCCGCGAAGGGCGCGACGGACTGCTCGGCCTGGTCGCTCATGCCCGCTCCCCGGCGAGATCGAGCAAGGCGTCGCGCTTGGCGAGGAGCCGGGCCTGGCCCGCGATTCCCCCCGGCGGCCCGACGCTCGCCAGCGCCCGTTCGAGCCGCCGTACGGTCCGCTCCGGCATGGCGGGCAGGCGTTCGGCGATGCCGGTCATGTCGGGCATCTTCGCCCAGCAGTTGAGCGCCACGTCGCAGCCCGCGGCGATCGCCCGCTCGGCCCGCTCCGGCACCGAGCCAGACAGGGCTTCCATGTCGAGGTCATCGGTCAGCAGCAGGCCGTCGAAGCCGATGCGCTTGCGGATGATCTCCTGCACCACGAAGGGCGATTGCGTGGCCGGGGCCTGGCGGTCCCAGGCGGTGAACAGGATATGCCCGGTCATCGCGACCGGCGCGTCGGCCAGGGCGCGGAATGGGGCGATGTCCACTTCCAGCTCCTCGTCGCTGGCGGTGACGGTCGGCAGCTCCTTGTGGCTGTCCGCCCCGGCGCGGCCATGGCCCGGCATGTGCTTGATCGTGCCGACGATCCCGGCCCGCGCCAGCCCGTCGAGCACCGCCCGGCCCAGCGCGGCAACCCGCAGCGGCTCGGAGCCGAGGGCGCGGTCGCCGATCACGTCATGGGTTCCCGGCTGGCGCACGTCGAGCACCGGCGCGTGGGTGCAGGTCACGCCAACCTCGGCCAGGTCGAGCCCCAGCGCCTCGGCATTGGCCCGCGCCGCCTCGATCGCGCTGGCCGGGGCGACGGCGTAGAGCGCGTCGAAGGCGGCGCCCGGCGGATAGGTCGGCCACTGCGGCGGCTTCATCCGCGTCACCGCCCCCCCTTCCTGGTCGACCGTGATGAGCAGCCGCTCGCGCCCGTGGATCGCGCGCAGCGAGTCCGTCAGCGCGCGAAGCTGCTCGCGGCTCTCGACGTTGCGGCCGAACAGGATGTAGCCCGCCGGATCGGCATCGCGGAAGAACGCCAGCTCGCTGGCGCTCAGCACGGGACCGGCAAGGCCGAAGATCGCGGGCGTCATCCGGCAAAAATCGCAGGAACGCCCGGGCTTCGCAAGAGAGCCCGGGCCGATGAGTGTGGATACCCTCCCCGGAACGGGGAGGTTTTGCCTAGTTCTTCACCTGGCAGGCCACGCCCGCCGCCTTCAGCCTGGAACAGAGGTCGTTCGCCCCGGCCGCGTCGGCGGCCAGCGCTTGGAGGCGATAGACCGTGCCGATGTCCGCCTTGCCCTCGACCACGCGGTGCTTGACGCCGGAGAGCACGCTGTCGTGCTGCTGCGACAGCCGCGTCCAGCCCGCCTCGGCGGTGGACAGCGAGGTATAGGCGCCGACCTGGACGCCGACGCCCGAGGGCGCCTGACTGGCGGCGGCCGGGGTCGCGGCGTTGCCGGACGGCTGCGCGACCACCTGCTCGCCCTGGTCGAGCTTGGGCGGGCGGGTCTGGCCTTCGGACACGGCGAAGGCGGTGTCGCCCGTGCCGGCGAAGGTCTTGCCGCCGGCGTTCTTGGGCGCCTCCTTGTAGGGCGCCTTGGGCGCCTCGATCACGCTGCCGTCGGCCTGGAGCTCCTTGTCGCCGCCACGGTGGGTCGCCCACCAGATGCCGCCGACGAGCGCGGCGAGCACGACCAGGCCGGCG
>CALLNA010000261.1 GCA_938005655.1 uncultured Novosphingobium sp. | reverse complement strand
TTCAGGGCGTGAAGTTCGGCGGCCAGGGCGCGGTTGTGGGCGGCGCGCGCCTGGGCTTCCGGGCTGTCGAGGTTGAGCGCGGTGGTGAGTACGGGGGCGGTCATCGCATCCTCTCCATGTTGCGCTGTCTCTTACCCGCTCGCGGCCTCCGGGAAAAATTGAAAGATCGCCCGTTTCATCATAGACGATTTCTATGATCGACCGCTACATGCTGCGCTACTTCCTGGCCGTGGCCGAAAGCGGCAACTTCAGCCGCGCGGCCAAGCAGGTCAGCGTCACCCAGCCCACCCTGTCGGCCGGCATCGCCAAGCTGGAGAAGCAGCTTGGCGCACGGCTGTTCGACCGCGACACCAAGCGGGTTGCCCTGACCCCGGCGGGCAGCCGCTTCCTGCTGCGCGCCCGGCGGATCGCCGCGGAATACGACCTTGCCTTGCAGGAACTGTCCGACGCGCCCGAGCCGCGGGTGCTGCGCGTCGGCCTGCTGCGGACGATCCCGACCGCGCTGGTCGAGGACCTCGTCGCCCGCCATCGCCGCCGCGCAGGCGGCGGCGAGGTGCTGGAACTGCTCGACGGCTCGGAGCGCGACCTGGCGGAACGACTCGACCGCGGCCGGCTCGACATCGCGCTGACCGTGATCCGCCCGCATCACGCGCGCTTCCGCCCCGAGGCGCTGCGCAGCGAACGCTACCTGATGGTCCTGCCGGCCGAGCACCCCCTCGCCAACCTGGAGACGGTCGAGGCCGAGCAGCTCGCCGGGGACCGCATGGTCGTGCGCCGCCATTGCGAGGCCCTGCCCGAGATCAGCCGCTTCTTCGCGGCGCGCGGCGTGCGGCCGAGCTTCCTGCTCAAGACCACCGACGACGCCCGCGTCCTCGCCATGGTCCGCGCCGGGGCCGGGATCGGCATGATGCCCGAGAGCTTCAGCGACCCAGCGGTACGCTTCGTCCGGGTGGCCGACTTCGATCTCCAGCGCGAGATCGGCTTGCTCTACGCCGCCGGATCGAGCGCGCTGCGCTATGAGGCGAGCCCGTTCATCGCCCTGGTGCGCGAACGCTATGGGCGGTCGTTGTCGGCGCGCGGCGCGGGTTGACCGGGCGTCTGTCCAGGCGCGCTCGCGCGCCGCACGGGATAGATCGCGGCGGTGTCCATCGCCTTGCCGAGCGCGGCGAGCGAGGTCAGCACCTCGCCCAGCGCCTCCTCCTCGACCAGCAGGGTCAGGGTCTCGTGGACCAGGTCCGAGCGGCCGTCGCGCAGGGTGCAGAGCAGGCTGATGATGATCGCCTCGTGCTCCGAGATGTGGTTGCACGGCAGGGCGCAGAACTGGAAGGTCTCCAGCCCGTGGCGGTTGAACAGCGCCATCACCCGCAGGAAGGGCTGGAGCCCCGGCAGCATCCGCCATTGCCCCAAGGCCGGGGCGATGGCGCCGGCCGGGCAGGTCTTGTCGCCCATGGCCTTGACCCAGGACCGCATGGACCAGACGAGGAAACGCCCGCCGTGATCGAGGCTGGTGACCGGGCGGTCGACGAATTCGTACATGCGCAGATTTCCTCTTCCAGTTGTCCGACTCGATGGAGCGGCTGCAAACTTTTCTATTGCTATTGAGACCGATTATCAATAGTGAGTCGTCTTGTCGCGAGGCTGACATTGCGTTCAACCCCGCGCCATCGGTCACCTGCCCGATGCATTTCTCCCTAACTCGGCCGGGGCGCTGCCATGTCGCCCCGGCCATTTTTTCGGGCCTGCGATGGGCCCCCCTTGGGAGAGCAGACAGTCCCCCTTCTCGTCACCCCGGGCTTGACCCGGGGCCCCGCTTTTCTGCGCTCTCGAGAGGAAATTGCGACGCAGGAGGAACCCGAAGCGGCACCACCGCGCGACGGATCAACCGCCGCGCGTCAGGAAGCGGGACCCCGGGTCAAGCCCGGGGTGACGTGGAAGGAAAGCATCGCGGCAAACGCTCACGCCCGCCCGGTCGTGCTCGACAGCAGCGCGGGGTCGATTCCCTCGGCCCGCCAGGTCGCGTGCCAGCGCCCTTCGGCCGCCTCGCCGAACAGGATTTCCGGGCGGCCGTCGGCGGCGTACCAGCCGTGGTGGCGCATCTCGCCGTCGAGCTGCCCCGCGCCCCACCCGGCATAGCCGAGCGCGATCAGCCAGCGGCTCGGCCCCCGGCCCGCGGCGATGGCACGCAGCACGTCGAGCGAGGCCGAGAGGGCGCAGAGCCCCTCGACCTGGATCGTCTCCTCGCTCAGCCAGTCGGGCGTATGGAGCACGAAGCCGCGCCCGGGCTCGACCGGGCCGCCGTGGTGCACCGGCTCGTCCGGCGCCATGCCGGGGTCGATGCCGATGTCCTCCAGCAGCTCGCGAAAGCGCATGTCGGCGCGGACATGCCCCACCCCGATCCCGAAGGCGCCGAGCGCGTCGTGCTGGCACATCGCGATCACCGCATGGTCGAAATTGGGGTCGAACATGCCGGGCATGGCCAGCAGCAGGCGGCCGGAAAGATAGTGCGCTTCGCTCATCGCCGTCGAATGCTAAGTCAAACCGGCGGAAAGTCGAAAGGTTTCCTGGCGGCCCGCGTCCGGCGCGCGGCACGGCTCGCCCCGGAGCCGGGCGGATCGTGTTACCAAATGGGAGTACGTGCCGCGCGCCGCCCGTAATACCACCACGCCAAGCGATCAGGAGAGAGGATAGCCGATGGATCTGCAACTCAGGGGCCGCCGCGCGCTCGTCACGGGCAGCAGCAGCGGGATCGGCGCGGCGGTCGCGCGGATGCTCGCCGAGGAGGGCGCCCGCGTCCTCGTCCACGGCCGCAACCGCGAGCGCGCCGAGCAGGTCGCCGCCGAGATCGGCGCGGCCGGCGTCGCGATCGGCGACCTCTCGACCGACGAGGCCTGCCGCGCGGTCCATGCCGAAGCGGTCGCCGCGCTGGGCGGCAATATCGAGATCCTCATCAACAATGCCGGCGGCAGCTCGACCGGCAACACCTCGAAGTCGCCCATCGAGATTTCGCCCGACGACTACATCTCCAACTACAATGCCAATGCCCTGGCCGCGATCCGGCTCTGCCACCTCGCGGTGCCCGCCATGGTCGAGGCCCGGTTCGGCCGGGTGATCAACGTCTCCAGCGCGGTCGCCGTCCAGCCGAACAACGTCGGCGCGGACTATTCGGTCGCGAAGTCGGGCCTCAACAACTACACCGTCAGCCTGGCAGGGTCGCTCAAAGGCGTGGGCGTCACCGTCAACACCGTTTCGCCCGGGATCATCGCGGTCGACGGCCTCATGCGGTTCGGGCGGATGAAGTACGGCAGCCCCGAGGCCACGATCGAGGAGCTGACCGAGCGCTTCGCCGCCGACGGCGTCTTCACCGTGCCGCCCGCCGGCCGTCTCGGCATTCCCGACGACCTCGCTATCGTCATCTGCACCCTGGCCAGCCCGCGTTCGGGCTTCGTCACGGGCGCGAACTACCGCGTCGACGGCGGCCAGGTCCGCGGACTCAACTAAACGCCGGGAGAGAACCGATGTCCGAGAAGAAATACCGCGTCATCCAGTGGGCCACCGGCGTCGTCGGCAAGGCCGCGCTCAAGCACTTCATCCAGAACCCGGTGATCGACCTCGTCGGCGTGCTGGTCTTCAACCCCGACAAGGTGGGCCAGGACGCGGGCGACATCGTCGGCCTGCCCAAGACCGGCGTGCTCTGCACCGACGACCAGGAAGCGATCATCGCGATGGAGGCCGACGCCGTGCTGTTCGCCCCGCTCAACATGGCGGACGATACGGTCGACATGGTCTGCCGCCTGCTCGCCTCGGGCAAGAACGTGATCTCGCCGGCCGGTCCCTTCCTGCCGAACAAGTGGTTCCCCGAGATCCAGGCCAAGGTCGAGGCCGCCTGCCGCGAGGGCAACAGCTCGTTCCACGGCTGCGGCGTCCATCCCGGCTTCTCCGGCGACATCCTGCCGATCACGCTCATCCGCCTGTGCGACCGGATCGACACGGTCGAGGTGACGGAGATCATCGACAAGGTCCGCAGCCCGATGATCTATACCGAGGTCATGGGCTTCGGCCAGGACCCGGAGCACCTGCTCGCCAACCCGCGCCGCTCGCCGACGACCTACCAGTATTTCTATTCGTCAATGGCGATGATCGCCGAAGTCCTCGGCAAGGAGATCGAGGAGGTCACGGTCAAGTTCGAGGTGTCCAGGGCACTCAAGGACATCACCCACGAATTCGGCGAGGTGAAGGCCGGCACGGTCGGCGGCCAGCACTACGAATGGACCGCCTGGTGCGAGGGCAAGCCGCTCGTCGTCTATCACTTTTACTGGCAGCTCGGCACCGACCTGGAGCCGCTGTGGGAAGTGGGCGAGGATTGCTACCGCGTCCGCATCCTCGGCGATCCGGCGCTGGAGGTGAAGCTGATGGGCGCCGAGGCCGAGGACGGCCGCCGCCCCTTCCTGGGCCTCCCCTGGACCGGCCTGGTCGGCGCGACGGCGGTACAAGCCGTGGTCGATGCGAGGCCGGGCGTGGTCAGCCACCTCGACCTCGGCATCGTCAAGCCGAAGGGCATGGTGCGGCGGTAGGGTAAAGGACCAGCCTACGAGCCTTAGCTCGCCTGCGTCCCCGGGGCATACTTGTTCATCAGACCATAGGCCTTCTCGTACCACATCGAGCCCGGATAGTTCGAGCCGAGCACCGCGGCGGCCTTCTGCGCCTCCTCGGGGATGCCGAGCGAGAGGTAGGTCTCGACCAGGCGGTACAGCGCCTCGGGCGCGTGGCTGGTGGTCTGGTAGTTGTCGACCACGTTGCGGAAGCGGAGCGTCGCGGCGAGCCACTTGCCCGAACGCTCGTAGAAGCGGCCGATCTCCATCTCCTTGCCGGCGAGGTGATCGGCGACGAGGTCGAGCTTGAGCCGCGCGTCGGAGGCGTAGCGGGTGGCGGGATAGCGGCGGACCACGTCGTTCAGCGCCTGCTGCGCCTGGAGCGTGATCTTCTGGTCGCGCGTCACGTCGCTGATCTGCTCGTAGTAGCACAGCGCGATCAGGTAATAGGCGTAGGGCGCGTCCTTGTTGCCCGGGTGGATCGAGAGGAAGCGCTGGGCCGACTGGACCGACTTCGAATAGTCCCGCGCCACGTAGTAGGAGAAGGCGCTCATCAACTGGGCGCGGCGGGCCCAGGGCGAATAGGGGTGCTGGCGCTCGACCTCGTCGAACAGCTCGGCGGCGATCTTGGTGTCGCCGCGGTCGAGGCGGTCCTTGGCGGCGGTGTAGAGCGTGTCGACGTCGCGCGCGACGTAGGCGGTGTCGCGGTTCTTGCCCCGTCCGCCGCCGCAGCCGGAGGTGAGCAGCAGCGCCGTGGTCGAGACGGCGAGGACGGCGAGCTTGAACGGCGAAGTCTTGAGCATGGCGGGTCTATAGCCAGTGGCGGGATGAACGCCAAGTGAAGTGTAGAGCTATCGACGATCGGGCGTCGGCGGCGCTGGCGGCGGATGGGACGACGGGCCGGGCGGCGAGGTCAGGCGAAGGCCTCCTCGCCCTCCAGCTTGGTCCGGTGCATCAGCCGGCCGCTGTCGTGATCGTAGGGCAGGGCGCGGTGCAGGGTGCCGGTGTTGTCCCAGACCACCATGTCGCCCAGCGTCCACTTGTGGCGATAGACGAACTGCGGCCGGGTCGCCCAATCGCGCAGGCGGACGAGCAGGGCCTCGCTCTCGACGATGCCGATCCCCTCGACCTGGAGCGCGGTCGCGCCGAGGACCAGCGACTTGCGGCCCGAGGCGTGGGTCCAGACCAGCGGCAGGACGTTGGAGCCCATCGACATCCACCGCTGCAATTCCTCCGCGCTCGGCTCGGGATGCCAGTAGAGCTGCGAGCGCCACATCGCATGGACCACCTTGAGCCCGTCGATCCGCCGCTTTTCATCCTCGGGCAGGTCGTCCCAGGCGGCGTAGGTGTTGCAGAACTCGGTATCGCCGCCCTCGGGCGCAAGCTTGCGCGCGCTCATGATCGAGGCGCGGATCGGCTTGTCCGCCATCGTCCCGTCGAGGTGCCAGTAGAACGCGCCCTTGAGGTAGTCGGCGTTGGGATTGACCTTCGCGTCCATCGTGATCGGATAGACGAAATCCCCGTCGCGGCCCTTCTGCTCGGCGGCCTCGTGGGCGAAGGTGCCGATCGTGTGGGTGAAGGCGATCTGCTCCTCGTCGGTCAGGTTGATCCCGGGAAAGACGATCACCCCGCGCCGCTCCATGATCTCGCGGATCTCCTCGGCGCGGGCGCCGCTGAGCAGGGTTTCCTTGTCGGTGCGGATCGCGCTGCCGATCTTCGGCGCGACGTCGGTGACGTCCCAGCGGCTGGACACGGCGGTGACCATGGTCGTTCTCCCGGTTGTATTTTGAACAGTAGTACAGCGCCGCCCGGCGGCGCGTCAATTCGAGTCTCGGGCGAATCATTGCAGATCGAAGCCGTGTAGGAAAATCGTTTCTGCGCGGGCGCTGCGTGAACCGGCCTGAGCCCGAATCCCCCCTCTGAAGAGGGGATCATGGAATTTGCAAACCCGGACCGTGATGGGGTGGGAAACGGAGGCCACCCACGCATCTCGTCGCCCTAGACTTGATCCGGGGCTCCGCTTCGAGACGGGTGAGAACGTCCGCTCGATCTGATTTCCAACTACAGAATCGCCTCTTCAGAGGAGGGGGGAGCCGGTTCGCGACCTCTCCAAACCCCAACGAAAAACGGCGGCGATCCGAAGACCGCCGCCGCCTGCATTCCGTCGGGCGAGCTCGCTTACTGGATGCCTTCCTCGCCTTCCAGCTTGGTGCGGACCATCATCCGGCCGCTTGCCACGTCGTACCATTCGGCGCGGTGCATGGTGCCGGTGTTGTCCCACATCACCAGGTCGCCGACCGACCATTCATGGCTGTAGCTGAAGGCCTCCTGGGTCGACCAGTTGCGCAGCCAGTTGAGGATGCGCGCGCTGTCGAAGTGGCTCTTGCCCGAGATGGTGTGGGCGGTGTTGCCGATCACCAGGCTCTTGCGGCCCGACTTGTGGCTCCACACCAGCGGCAGCTCGACGTCGCCGATCGCCTGCATCCGCTCCAGCATCTCCTGGTTGGGCTCGGGATCGTAGTAGAACAGCGTGGCCCAGGCGCCGTGGCGGACCTTGTAGCCCCCGAACTCGGCCTTCTGCTCGTCCGACAGGGCCTCGTAGGCCGAATAGGTGTTGGCGAAGCCGGTGTTGCCGGTGCCCTTGGGCGACGGCTTCTCGCACGACAGCAGCGAGGCCAGGATCGGCCGCTCGTTCATCGTGCCGTCGATGTGCCAGTAGAGCGAGCCCTTGAGATAGGCGGCGCTGCCCGGGTTGATCTTCTCGTCGAGGGTGATCGGGTGGACCTTCTCGTCGCCGTCCTTGTCGGTCATCTCCGGGGCGAAGGTGCCGAGCGTCTTGGTGAAGGCGACCTGCTCCTCGTGGGTGAACTTGACCTCGGGAAAGACCAGGACGCCGCGGGCTTCGAGCAGCTCGCGAATCTCGCCGGCGACGGCGCCGCTCAGCAGCTCGTCCTTGGAGTTGAGGATGCGGCTGCCGATCTGATCCTTGATCGGCTCGTGCTTCAGGCGGACTTGTTCGGTAACGGACATCGGTATCTCTCCAGCAACCGGTAACGGTGATTACGGATGCAGCTAAGCAGGGCATCCCATAGCGTCAAGCTACACCACGGACGGGAATCCTGTTAGCGCAAAGCGGCATTTCCGATCATTCGCCCGCCGCCTGCGCCGCGCGCACCGCCTCCATGTCGGTCTCGCACTCGACGACGGTCGCCATGCGCATGGTCGGGCGGTCGAACAGGTTCAGCTCGTCCTGGACGATCTCGTCGCTCATCACCGTGGTCTCGAGATAGCGCACGGTGCCGCGCCAGACCTCCTCGTCGTCGAACCACAGCTCGGTGACGACGTCGTAGGCCAGCTCGCTGTCGTCGCCCGTGTCGGGATTGCGGCGCGGCTCCAGGTAGCGGCGCATGTAGCGCGTCACCGCGGTCGAGTATTTCAGCGCCAGCGGGACGTGGTGGTTCTCGTAGTAGTCGCGGAACGCCTCGACCGACATGCCGGGGCGCCGCTTCATGAACAGCAGGATCTTCCAGTAGGTCATGGCGCGCGCCTCACCGCAGCATCCGGCGGCGGAGCTGCGCGATCTCGCGCGGGCCGATGCCCAGCTCCTTCTGGAGGTAGCCGTCGATCGAGCCGTAGTCCTTGCGGAGCTGGGTGAAGGTCGTGTCGATATAGCCGCCCTCGACCCCGGCCATCGGCACCAGCGCCTCGTCGGGCATGGCGGCGAGGTCGGCCGGCAGCGACTTGCGCAGGGTCGCGGCGTCCATTCCGACGTTGCTGAGCAGGAAGTCCTCGCGGATCGTCGCATAGGGCACGCCGAGCGCGTGGAGCACCAGGGCCGCGCCGATGCCGGTGCGGTCCTTGCCCGCGGTGCAGTTGAACACGACCGCGCCGCGGCCCGCGATCAGCCGGGTGAACAGCTCGCGATAGGAGGGCGCCATCTGCTTGGGGATCGTGGCGTAGGCGCCGTACATCAGCGTGCGGATGCCCTCGGGCGTGCGCGGCATCGAGATCGGGCGCGCCGGATCGGTGCCGCCCATGCTGTAGTCGCGCGTCCAGTAGACGGTCCGGCGGCCGCCGAGCCAG
>CALLNA010000260.1 GCA_938005655.1 uncultured Novosphingobium sp. | reverse complement strand
GAGGCCGGATCGCCGCGGAAATCCTGGCCGAGCTTGTCGATCTCGTCGAGCAGGAACAGCGGATTGCTGGTCCCCGCCTTCTTGAGGTTGGTGACGATCTTGCCCGGCAGCGAGCCGATGTAGGTGCGGCGGTGGCCGCGGATCTCGGCCTCGTCGCGCACGCCGCCCAGCGACTGGCGGATGAACTCGCGCCCGGTCGCCCGCGCGATCGACTTGCCGAGCGAGGTCTTGCCGACGCCCGGAGGGCCGACGAGGCAGAGGATCGGTCCCTTGAGCTTGTTGGTCCGCGCCTGGACCGCGAGGTACTCGACAATCCGGTCCTTGACCTTCTCCAGGGCATAGTGATCGGCATCAAGGATCGCCTGGGCGCCCGCGATGTCCTTCTTGATCTTGCTCTTCTTGCCCCAGGGCAGGCCGAGCAGCACGTCGAGGTAATTGCGGATGACGGTCGCCTCGGCGCTCATCGGCTGCATGGTCTTGAGCTTCTTCAGCTCGGCCGTGGCCTTGGCGCGGGCTTCCTTCGAGAGCTTGAGCTTGTCGATCTTCTCCTGCAACTCGGCGATCTCGTTGGCCTCCTCGGCCTCGCCGCCAAGCTCCGACTGGATCGCCTTGAGCTGCTCGTTGAGGTAATATTCGCGCTGGGTCTTCTCCATCTGGCGCTTGACCCGGCCGCGGATCTTGCGCTCGACCTGGAGCACGCCAAGCTCGCCCTCCATGAAGCTGTAGGCCATCTCCAGCCGCTTCAGGGGATCGGTCTCGGTCAGCAGGGCCTGCTTGTCGGCGACCTTGGCGCCGAGCTGCGCGGCGACCGCGTCGGCCAGCTTCGAGGCGTCGTCGATGTCGCCAAGGCTGTCGCCGGCATCCTGCGACAGCTTCTTGTTGAGCTTGGCATATTCGCCGAACTGCTCGACCACCGAGCGCATCATCGCCGCGACCTCGGTGCCGGCGGCCGTGACCGGCTCCAGCCGCTCGACCTGGGCGACCAGCATCTCGCCGCTGGCGCCGTTCTCCTCGCGCAGACCCTCAAGGCGCGCGCGCTGCTGCCCTTCGACCAGCACGCGCACGGTGCCGTCGGGCAGCTTGAGGAGCTGGAGCACAGTGGCGACCACCCCGACGTCGTAGAGGTCGTCGCGATCGGGATCGTCGCAGCCGGGATCGAGCTGGGCGAGCAGGAAGATGTCCTTCTCGCCCGCCATCGCCGCCTCGAGCGCGGCGACTGACTTCTCGCGGCCGACGAACAGCGGCACGACCATGCCGGGAAACACGACGATATCACGCAGGGGCAGAAGAGGAAGCAGGTTCATTCGTTATGGGTCCGTCCGGTCCGGCAGGAAGTGCCGGAGCTTTGGCGGCAGATATGGGGGTGGGGTCGATGGGCCGCAATGGGCATGCGGCGGAGTGTTGTGGATTGAGAAACACGCCTGCTACCATCCAAGGGCAACTTTGCGCTTGCCAGGATGCAAGGTAACGTCATCCCGATGAGACAAATCGCCATCCTGCCGATGCTACTGGGTATCGGAATACATGCCCATGCCGAGCCCATCGTTCCCGGTGCCGGGTTCCAGGTTGAACGCTATGCCGTCGTGCTGCGGCCCGATCTGGCGACCAAGGCCCTCGCTGGCACGGAAACCATCGTTATCCGCAGCACGTCTGATAGGCTGGACCACGCAGCATTCACGGCCAACGCACTATGGATCGATGGAGCAACGGCCGGCGGCAGGGCGATCTCCGCATCGACCGACAAGGGCGCGATAGTCTTCGCCCTCCCCCAGCCACTCCGCAAAGGCCAAACGACCACATTGCAATTCCGGATCGTGGGTACGCCAGCCCGCGGGGTCACGACGACAAGCACGGGAATCTACACCAGCTACTTCGCCTGCGACTGGATGGTCTGCCTGCAGGATGTTCCCGGCGACAAAGCCGTTCTGGCACTCGACCTGCTGCTGCCAGCCGAAATGGAAACTGCCGGCATCGGTCCGATCCCGGGCCCCGACGGCACGGTCGTCCACCGCTGGCGCTCGACCCGGCCCTATTCCTCCTATCTCTATGCCTTCGCCGCCGGCTCATTCTCGCGCCGAACCGTGCGGACGTCCCAAGGCGACCTGACCATGCTCGATGCTACGGGCAGTGCAACCGATCTCGCCCCCCTCCTCGCTTCGACACGAAGAATCGCGGCCTTCCTGGCCGACAAGGCGGGAATGCCCTTGCCTGACCGTCGCTATACGCAAGTGCTGGTGCCCGGCCGCGAAGCGCAGGAGGCAGCAGGCTTCTCGCTCATCGGTCACGGCGAGATCGAGCGCGAGCGTAACGATCCTTCAGCTGCCTGGATCATCGCGCACGAGATGGCCCATCAATGGTGGGGCAACCTCGTCACTTGTGCGACCTGGCAAGACTTCTGGCTGAACGAAGGTGTCGCCACCTTCATGGTCGCCGCCTGGAAAGAACATGACGAAGGACGCGAGGCCTACCTGCGGGAGCTTGAAGCCGCGCGCCGTCGCGTAGCCCAAGCTCGGCAAGCGGGCTTCGACAAACCGCTCGCCTGGGACGGCAAGTATCCCAGTCTGGGCATGCGACGGGCCGTGCAGTACAGCAAAGGAGCTCTATTCCTGGCCCACCTGCGCGAGACAATTGGCGATGCTGCGTTCTGGAACGGGCTTCGCCGATATACCCGCCGACATGCAGGAGGAACCGTAACGAGCCGTGACTTCCAAACGGCGATGGAACTGGCGAGTGGTCACGACCTAACATCGCTGTTCGCTGAATGGGTCTATGGTAGGACTTGAACCCAACCCCATGACAGATACGGCCATCACCTGAACCTTGCGACGCAGCGGTTCGTTCAACACTTCCGGCACATTTCGAGGGTCAGATAAGTTCGCTTGCGCAAAATCTGCTCGTCGAAACAACGCGTCGCCAATCGCGGCGCCTCGCTCAAAACGGCAACTTGAACCCCGGCGGCAGGCCCATGCCCTGCTGGGCCTGGGCCAGCTCGCGATTGGCGACCTCGTCGGCCTTGGCGCGGGCGTCGTTGAAGGCGGCGGCGACCAGGTCTTCCAGCATCTGCTTATCGGCAGGGACCATCAGGCTGTCGTCGATCCCGACGCCGATCACCCGGCCCTTGGCCGAGCAGCGAATCTTGACCAGCCCGCCGCCGGCCACGCCCTCGACCTCCAGCGAATCCAGCTTGGCCTGGGTTTCGTTCATCTGCTTCTGGATGGTCTCGGCGGCCTGCTGGGCGGCCTTGAGCATCTCTTCCATCGACTTCATGCGCGTTGACTCCAATTCTTGCGGCCAAAGGAGGGTTCATCCTCGGCCCGGTATTCGGTGGCGGCGGGGAACGCCGCATAGACGGCGTCGACCAGCGGATGGCTGCGCAGCGCGGCCTTCTCGGCCTTCCGCCGCGCCTCGGCCTGCTCGACGAGGCTTGGCTCGCCGCCTTCGTTCTCACGCTCGACCGCCCAGCTCGTTCCCGTGACATCGTCCAGCGCCTTGCGCAGGTCGCCGGTCAGGTCGTCCTTGAAGCCCGGCGCCAGGGCGTAGCGCAGCATGTCCGGGCGCAGCTCGATCACCCGCACCTGCATCCGCAGCATGTTGGCGAGGTGGACGCTGCCGGAACGCTCGATCCGCTCGACCAGCGCGCTCCAGACCGGGGCCGGAGCCGTGGCGGCGGGCGCGGGGGAACCGGAGCCGGCAGGCGTCGTGGCGGCGACAAGCGCCGGGTTCGCCGCCAGGCCCTCCAGCTTACGCACCAGCGCGCCGGGATCGGGCAGGTCGGCCGCATGCATCACCCGGAGCAGCGCCATCTGCGCCGCGACCAGCGGATCGGGTGCGGTGCGGACCTCCTCGTGCCCCTTGAGCAGGAGCTGCCAGAGGCGGTGGAGCTGGCCGGCATCGAGGTTCCGCGCCCAGCCCTCGACCGCCTCGCGCTCCTCGGCGCTGCCCGCTTCGGCCGCTCCCTTACCGATCTGAGCGACAGTGATCCGGTGGGTCAGCTCCATCGCCCCGCGCATCAGCGAGATCGGCTCGATCCCCAGCGCGAACTGCTGGGCGACGAGGTCGAGCAAGGCGTTGCCGTCGCCCGTCAGCAGGGCCGCGAACAGCCGCCGCTGCATGGTCTTGTCGGCAAGGCCGAGCATGTCCCGGACCTGCTCGGCGGTGACGCGGCCGGCCTCGCCCATGTCGGCATGGGCGATGGCCTGGTCGAGGATCGAGAGCCCGTCGCGCACCGAGCCTTCGGCGGCGGCGGCGATCATCGCCAGGGCCTCGGCATCGGCGGCGACCTCTTCGGCCTCGCAGACCTTGGCGAAGTGCTCGGCCAGGGTCGGCGTCGGGATGCGGCGCAGGTCGAAGCGCTGGCAGCGCGACAGGACCGTGACCGGCAGCTTGTCCGCCTCGGTGGTCGCGAAAAGGAACTTCACGTGGGCCGGCGGCTCCTCAAGCGTCTTCAGCAAGGCGTTGAAAGCATTGCGGGACAGCATGTGGACTTCGTCGATGATATAGATCTTGTAGCGGGCCGAGACGGCGGCATAGCGCACGGCTTCGATGATCTCGCGCACGTCGTCCACGCCGGTGTGGCTGGCGGCATCCATCTCGATCACGTCGATGTGGCGGCCCTCGGCGATGGCCGTGCAGGGCTCGCAGACGCCGCAAGGGTCGATCGTCGGACCACCCTGCCCGTCCGGGCCGATGCAGTTGAGCGCCTTGGCGATCAGCCGCGCGGTCGAGGTCTTGCCCACCCCGCGCACGCCGGTCATCAGGAAGGCATGGGCGAGCCGCCCGCGCTTGATCGCGTTGGCCAGGGTCTGGACCATCGCGTCCTGCCCGATGAGCTGGCCGAAGGTCTGCGGGCGATACTTGCGCGCGAGCACGCGATAGGGCTGCGCACCGGCTTGCGACGGGGCAGCTACCGGCGGAGCAGGTTGGACGGGAGCAGGCTCCGGAGCGCCGAACAGCGCCGATTGGCCGGCGGCCTCCAGCTCGGCCGCGGTCGGCCCGGCTTCGTCCTCATGCGGCTCGGTGCCGAAGATGTCAGGGGAATCGCCCATGGCGCGATTAGGTAGGGCCTGCCGGAGCGATTGTCAGTGGTAAAAGGAGGTTGTTTTGTCCGCACTACGTGCGGTCGCGGCACCGGCCCGCTCCCCCGCCCGACCACCCGGATACCATACCTTATGGGTGGTCGGGCGGGGGAGCGGGCCGGTGCCGCAAGGCGGAGACGGATGTCTCTGCCGCACCATAAAAGGAGCCGGCCGACCCGCCGCAACCCGTTGTGGCTGCTTCCTTCCGGACCTGACCAGGTTGGCGGACGCAAGCGCCCGACCGACTCCCGACCGCGCATATGGCCGCACCTCGGGAAAATCGCAAGTGCAGGCCGGACGGATTGTTGTATGGTGCCGCGATTCGGATCGCAGACAGCCGGAAACTGCCGGTATTCCAATTCATTAAGGGGGATTTCATGCGCGCCCATGCCATGACCGTTTTCACTGCCCTGGCTCTCGCCTCGGCCTACGCGCCCGTTCCCGCGGCGGCCCAGTCGATCAATTTCGGCGACGATGCGAGCAAGTACGCGCGCGACGGCGAGTGCGACGACAAGCGCTTTTCCGGCGCCGGGATGACCGACACGCCGCTGCTCGACAGCGACATCGGCCACGACGCCACCGATTGCCGCAGCGCCTACAACCAGGGCCGCCTGACCTACAACGGCGCGAACAGCGGCTCCGGCCAGCGCTATGCCGCCAGCGGCGTCGACCACATCATCTGGGGCGACGACAACGGCAAGTATTCGAACGACGGCGAATGCGACGACAAGCGCTTCGTCGGCCCCGGCATGACCAACACGCCGCTGCTCGATTCGGACATCAAGCACGACGCGACGGATTGCCGTGCCGCCTATCGCCAGGGACGCCTGCAACTGCGTCAGTGACGAGAGGTCAAATCCTCCCCACTCGCGGAGAGGTGATAACCTGAAAGGCTGACGGAGGGGACCCGGCATCTGGCCGACCGCCCCCTCCCCCATGCTTCGGATGGTCTCCCTCCCCGTACCGGGGAGGAACTTCAATCAGCGGAAATTGTCGGCGTAGGCCTGGATCTTGAGCCGGCGCGGCGGGGTCTGGGCGACGCGGGTCTCGATGCCGTACTTGTCGGCATAGGCCTGGGCCTCGGCCGCGTCGGCGAAGGTCAGCACGACCTGCGCCTGCATGTCGCCCGAGCCCGCCCAGCCCATCAGGGGGTCGGGACGCTTGGCCTCGGCCGGGACGAATTCGAGGACCCATTCGTCGGTGCGGGCCTTGCCCGACTGCATGGCGTTCTTCGGGCGCTGGTAGATGCGAGCGGTCATGGGGGCGCTTTCCTGCGAATCGGCGGCTAAATCAAGAGCGCCGTTGGGCGGCGAAGGCATTCTTGGTCTTGAGGCTGGGGTCCTCGGCCCAGGGCTCGTCCGGCCAGCGGTGCTTGGGATAGCGGCCCTTCATGTCGCGCACCACGTCGCGCCACGAGCCGCGCCAGAAGCCCGGCAGGTCGCGCGTGGTCTGGATCGGCTTGCCGCCGGGCGATGTCAGCTTGAGCAGCAATGGCTGCGCGGGCTGGCCGAAGCCGGGATGCCGGTCGAGCCCGAACAGCGCCTGGACCCGCACTTCGACGCTCGGTCCGCCGTCGTCCTCATAGTCGATCGCGTGGCGGGTTCCCGCCGGGCTGACGAATTCGGCCGGGGCCAGGCGGTCGAGGTGCTGGCGGTCGTTCCAGTCGAGCCGGTCGAGCAAGGCCTGGTGCAGGCGCCCGGGATCGAGCGCGTCGAGCCGGCGGCCGAGCGAGGGTGCGAGCCAATCGTGGACATCGGCAAGGAGCGCGGCTTCGGACAGGGCATCAAGGCCCGCATAGCGCGCCCGCTTCAGCAGTTCCCGGCTGCCGCGCGAGAGCGGGAGCAGGTCGAGGCCGTCCTTGCGTATCTGCTCGGAGAGGAAAGCGGCGATGGCGGCGGGATCGGGCGCCGGGTCCGGCCCGCGCGCGATCGTCACCGCACCGAGGCGCTGTTCGAGCAGGGCCTCGACCCGGCGCTCGGCGGCGATCCATTTGAGCGCGGTCCGCCGCACGATGCGCGGGGCGAGCCAGCGGACGATCTCGGCCTCGGTCAGGGCAATCGCCCCGGTGATCCGCGCGCGCTTGGCGAGGCCCTGGGCGTCGCCCACGGCCAGCCACTCGGCGCGGGCGAGCGGCGAGGCGGGATCGAGCTTGAGGCCGCGCCCGCCGGCGGCAAGCCAGTCCTCGCCGGATGGATCGCGGCGCTTGGCGAGATTGTCGGGAAAGGCTTCGGCGAGGAGGATGCCGGGCGGGGGTTGCGCGCGGTCTTCGAGCGGCTCGATCCGAGCCAGATTACGCGCGAGCTTTGCCCATCGCGCCGCCAGCTTGCGCGAGCTTTCGGCCCGGCCCGAGCGATCGGCGTTCCACCGATCGAGCCGCTGGAGCAGGTCGTCGCTGCGCCCGCCGAGCCCGCGCTCCTGGAGCAGGAGCGCGATCCGGGCGGCCAGGTCCTCCGCTCCGCGCTCAGCGGCGTAGAGCAGCATGTGCGCCAGCGCCGGCTCCATCGGCAGCTTGGCCATGGCCCGGCCGTGCGCGGTGATCCGCTCCTCGCCGTCGAGCGCACCGAGCGAGGCCAGCCCCGCCCGCGCCGCCGCCAGCGCCGGAGCAGGCGGCGGATCGAGCCAAGCCATCGCCGCCACGTCGCCCGCGCCCCATTGCGCCAGGGTCAGCGTCAGCGGCGCGAGGTCCGAGGTCAGCATCTCGGGCGGATCGAAGGCCGGGCGCCCCGGATGCGCCGCCTCCTCCCACAGGCGATAGGCGACGCCCGGCTCCTGTCGCGCCGCACGGCCCGCACGCTGGGCGGCGGCGGCCTGGCTGGCGCGGTGGGTGACGAGGCGCGTGACGCCGGCCGCCTTGTCGAACTCGGCGCGGCGGGACCGGCCGGCGTCGACCACCACCGAAACGCCATCGAGGGTCAGCGAGGTCTCGGCGATGGCCGTCGCGAGCACGATCCGGCGATGGCCGGCGGGATCGCGCTTGATCGCCGCGCGCTGGGCGGCGGGCTCGCACTGGCCGTGGAGCGGAAGGACAAGAGCTTGCGGCAGCTTCTCCGCCAGCCGCTCCCGGGTCCGCTCGATCTCGCCCACGCCGGGCAGGAAGGCGAGGATATCGCCCTGCTCCTCGCGCCAGGCGGTGAGGATTGCCGAGGTCATGGCCTCCTCGATCCGCAGTTCCGGCCGCGCGCCGAGCCAGCGGATCGCCAGCGGGAAGGCCTTGCCCTCGCTCTCGATCACCGGGGCGCCGCCGAGCAGCCGGGCGAACCGCGTGCCGTCGATCGTCGCGGACATCACCAGGACGCGCAGGTCCTCGCGCAGGACCTGCTGGCTCGCGATCGCCAGGGCGAGGCCGAGGTCGCTGTCGAGGTGCCGCTCGTGTGCCTCGTCGAACAGGACGGCGGAGACACCGG
>CALLNA010000259.1 GCA_938005655.1 uncultured Novosphingobium sp. | reverse complement strand
AGCCTCGACCTCGATCACGACGGCACGATCAACGGGCTCGAACTCCAGCGCTACGAGACGGCGATGGGCTCCGAGTTGCGCACCAGCACCTTCGACGGGAACTGGGGCATGAAGCACGACGACAGCGACGGGAGCAGCGAGAGCGCCCTCGCGCTTGGCAGCTACATGGCCGACGCGCCGCAGGGCGCCGGGCGGTTCGACCTGCTCCGCATCCCCGAGCCGGTCGCCTCGATGGACACCGCGCTCAACGGCCGGATCAGCCGGCGCGAGGCCGAGGACGCGGCCGAATACCGCTTCTCCCTGCTCGACAAGCAGCAGCGCGGCTATCTGCTGCTGGCCGAGCTGCCCGAGACCTACGCCCAAGGCCACCGCGTCAACAACCAGCGCCGCGGCAAGCGCGGCCGCGGCGCGGGCGGTGGCGGTGGCGGCGGACACCACCAGCGCGGCGGCGGGGGTGGATTCGGCGGTGGCGGCGGCTTCGGCAGCGAAGGTGGCTTCGGCAGCGGAGGTGGTGGCGGCTTCGGGGGCTGATCCTAGTCGGCGAAGTTCACCTGCATCTTGGCGAAGAAGTCGTCGAACAGCAGGCGGGTATCGATGCTCCGATAGACCCGGATCGCCCGCTCGCCCGAGCCCGGCATGACCGTGCCGTCCGCCTCGATCGAGGGGCCGGAAACATCGTCGAAGCGGCTCGAATCGGTCATCTCGTAGCGCAGCGGCGGCTGCACGTGGCTCGGCACCCATCCGGTCAGCGCGGTCAGGAGCACGAGCGGATTGTCGCCGAGGTTCCAGGTCTCCCCGGTGTTGAAGCGGCCGCCGTACTTGCGGGTCACGTCGAACAGCCGCTCCATCAGCCAGGGCCCGATCCGGCCGTAGCGCCCGACGTGGGCCTGGAGCGAGGTCGCCGAGACCACGCAGGTCTTATAGGCCTCGCGCGTGACCTGCCAGATCCGGACGGCGGTCTCGTTGAAGAGATAGCGCGCGGCGAGCGGGTCGATGTTGAAATTGGTCTCGCTGGTCCCGCGCAGGGGCAGCGCGTCGCCGCCGATCCAGGCCAGGGTGAAGCGCCCGGCGATGCGCGGTTCGAGGAGCACCGCGCTGGCCACCTCGGTCAAGCCGCCGCCCACCGCGACGTAAAGCGGCAGGTCGGTATCCTCGCGCAGCGCCTCGTCGATGATCGCCTGGGTGCCGGCCGAGGGCACGGGCTTGCGGCCATCGCTCATCCGTGCGGCGGCCCCGGCATGGACCGGGCAGTACCCGCGCCGGTCCATCAGCGCGAGAATCTCGCGCGCCAGCTCGGCCGAGCGCTCGGCGGTCTCGTCGGGACGTCCGGTGGACGTGCCGACGATGCCGCGCAGCTCCGCCGAGGGCGACAGGATCTGGTGGACCGCCGCGAACAGCCCGTCGACGTCGCCGCTCAGGTCGTTGACGAACAGGACCCGCACGCGCGGCCCGGCGAGCGGCGCGAACGGCGCCTGGAACGTCTTCGCCGCAGCGGGACCGATGGCGCCTTGCACCGCCCCCAGCGCCGCTGCCGCCGCCGTTCCGAGCATCACGCCGCGTCGATCGATCGTAAGCATCAGGTCGTCCTCTGTCCGGGTCGGTCATGGTCAGCGAATTGGCCTGACCTGTCGCGTTATGTCCGCAATCGGGCGGCGAGTCCAATCGGCCTCGGCTGGCCGATCCCCGTTTTCGGCGGCTTCGTTCGGAACGCTTTCCTACACGGCCTCGATCTGAAACAATCGCTGCGCTTCATCGAGGACTCCATGCGCTCCATCCCCCAAAACCCCGCCGCCGCCTGTCCCGAATCGGCTTTCCCGGTCCCTGCCGCCGCATGACCACCGCCGAGGCCACACCCCAGCTCGACATCGAGACGCGGGCCGACCGCGCCTTCCTCGGCCACCCCAAGGGGCTCGGCTACCTGGCCTTCACCGAGGCGTGGGAGCGGTTCTCGTTCTACGGGATGCAGGCGCTGCTGGTGCTCTACATGACCAAGGCGCTGCTGCTGCCGGACCGCGTCGGCAAGGTCTGGGGGATCGAGGGCCTGCGCGCGCTCTACGGCGGGATCGACGGGCAGCCCTTCGCTTCGGCCATCTTCGGGACCTATGCGGCCTGCGTCTATCTGACCCCGATCGCCGGCGGCTGGCTGGCCGACCGGGTGCTGGGCACGCGGCGGACGCTGTTGCTCGGCGGGCTGACCATGGCGCTGGGCCATTTCCTGATGGCCTTCGACCGCACCTTCCTGATCGCCCTCGCCTGCCTGATCCTGGGCTCGGGCATGTTCAAGGGCAACATCGCCAGCCAGGTCGGCGCACTCTACAAGGAGGGCGACAACCGCCGTGCCGACGCCTTCCAGATCTTCTACCTGGCGATCAACGCGGGGGTGATCGCCTCGCCGCTGATCGTCGGCTCGCTGGGCGAGAAGGTCGGCTGGCACTGGGGCTTCGGCGCAGCCGGCGTGGGCATGGTGCTCGGGGGGCTGACCTTCCTCGCCGGCACGAGATACCTGCCGCCCGAGCCGCCGCGCCAGGCCGCCCAAGTCCCCCAGCCGCCGATGGACCGGACCGACTGGCTGGCCACTACCGCCCTGATCCTGCTGATCCCGGTGCTGGCCATCTCGCTCGTCCCCAACATGCAGATCTTCAACGCCTACATGGTCTGGGGCGACCGCAACTTCGATCTCGTCTGGTTCGGGACCAAGCTGCCGACGACCTGGCTGGTGACGGTCGATTCGGTCGTCTCGTGCAGCTTCCTGCTGCTCGTCGCCCTGTTCTGGCGGTGGTACGGCAAGCATCGGCGCGAGCCGGACGAGCTGACGAAGATCATCATCGGCTCGGCCTTCTCGATCGCCGGAATGCTGGCCCTTGTCGCCGCCGCGGCGACCAAGCCCGAGCACGGCGCGATCGGCCTGTTCTGGCCGCTGATGTTCCACGTGCTGAACTCGATCGGCTTCGCGCACATCATGCCGGTCAGCCTGGCGCTGTTCGCCCGCCTCGCGCCCCGGCAGATCAACGCAACGGTGATCGGGCTCTACTATCTGGCCATTTTCATCGCCAACGCGCTGGTCGGCTGGATCGGCGGCTGGCTGGAGACGATGCGGACGACCGACTTCTGGCTGATGCACGCCGGCTTCGCCGTGGTTTCGGGCGTGGTCTTCGTAGCCTTCAAGCTGCTGCTCGCCCCGCGGCTGATGCATGAGGCCCGGACGGAGGACCTAGCGCTGGCCTAAGGCAGCAGGTCGACCTCGGCGAAATCCGCCAGCAGGGCTTCGATCAGCAGGCTGCGGTGACATGCCGCCGCGTCGCGCTCGTAGCAGAGCAGCACCACGCGCTTCTCCCCGGCGAGGTCGCGCAGTTCGGCCATGGCGGCCATCGCCTCGGGCAGCTCGAGTTGGCCGGCGTAGATTCGCGAGAGCGCGGCATGGTCGCCCCGGCGGGCGGCGGCGCGGCCGTCGGCCGGGGTGCCGAGCATCTTGAAATGGCGATAGGCGATGCCCGCCTCCTCCGCCGCGGCGCGCAGCGAGGACTTGGAGAAGCCGGGACGGCGCGAGAGCGGCAGATAGCGGATGTCGGCGAGCACCTCGATGCCGGCCCCCGTGAGCGCGTCGATCACGCCGGCCTGGGTCGTCTGTTCGTAGCCGATGGTCCAGATCGTGGGCATGGGCCCAAGATAGGACGTCAGCCGAACAATGCCACCGATTGCATCGCGCTCAGGATCGGCTCGCCGGCCGCGTTCCAGAGCTGCATCTGCTGGCTGGAGCACCCGGCTTCCGCATAGGTCCCGACCGAGCGGAGCAGCCACCAGCCGTCGCGCGTCGCCGGCCGGGGCGTGAGCATGTTGACCTGCCAGGTCATCGAGCTGACCGCGATGCCGGGCCGCATCAGCGGCAGGACGCCGGGCGGCACGGCATCGGCGCAGAGCAGCACGGCGAGCGTCGGGTCGAGGCTAGCGTGCTCCCTGGGCCGCACCCACCAGCAGATCTCGGGCTCGGGCTGCGCGGGCTTCGGCAGGGCGAAGCGCGCTTCGAAATAGTGGCGGATGAAGGCCGGCGTATGGGTGTTCGGCACGAGCGGCCGCGCTTCGTCGAACGGCACCAGCGCCGCGGGCGGTCCGCAGTCGTTGAGGTGCAGGCTGCTCTCCACCGGCCCCATGAAGACGAAGGCGGCGGTCAGCCCGACCTCCCCTTCTCGCAGCAGCTCGGCCGCCATCCAGGTCGCGTTCTTGCCTCGGCGCAGGACCCGCGCCCGCGCCTCGATCCCGCCGTAGAGCGGCCCGACGAAGGCGACCTGGGCCGAGCGCAGCGGCGGCAGGTCCCCGCCCGTCCGCTGCGCCGCGGCCAGGGCCAGCGCCGCCGAGAACCCGCCGTAGCCGGTGCGCCCCTGGTGCCAGGTCTCCGGCACCGAGAGGGCGAAACCGTCGCCGCGCGGCTCGGCCCCGGTCAGAAGCTCGCCGAGGTTCATTCCATTTCGAGGATGATCGCGTCGACGGCCAGGCTCTCGCCGGCCTTGGCATTGACCGCCTTGACCGTGCCCGCCTTCTCGGCGCGGAGGATGTTCTCCATCTTCATCGCCTCGACCACCGCGAGCGGCTGCCCGGCCTCGACCTTGTCGCCCTCGGCGACGTTGAGCGAGACCAGCAGGCCCGGCATCGGACAGATCAGGAAGCGCGAGAGATCGGGCGGGATCTTCTCGATCATGTGACCGGCGAGGTGCGCGAAGCGGGCCGGCAGGATCTCCACCTTGTGGATCGCGCCACGGGTGGTCATCTTCAGGCCGGTGCGGGTCGGCTCGATCTTGACCGTGATGTCCTCGCCATCGACCTCGGCATCGACCAGCTTGTCGCCCGGCGCATATTCCATCGCCAGGTCGACGGCCGCGCCATCGACCGTGATCGCCTCGTCGCCCAGCTCGACCGCGAAGGTCTTGCCGGCGATCTTGACCTGCCATTCGGACGGCGGCGGCAGGTGGTGGGCGAGTTGCCCGTCGACCTGCCGCGCGCGGTCGGCGCGGGCCGTGGCGACGAAGCCCGCCACCGCCGCCAGCTTGCCCTTGAGCGCGTCGGAGGTCGCCGCGCCGGAGAAGCCTTCCGGGTATTCCTCGGCGATGAACCCGGTGGTCAGCTCGCCCGAGCGGAAGCGCGGGTGCTGCATGATCGCCGAGACGAAATCGATGTTGTGGCCCAGTCCTTCGATCTCGAAGGCGTCGAGCGCGGCGATCTGGAGATCGGCCGCCTCGTCGCGGGTCTTGCCCCAGGTAATCAGCTTGGCGATCATCGGATCGTAGAACATCGAGACTTCGCCGCCTTCATAGACGCCGTCGTCCACGCGCACGCCGTCCACGCCGCGGCGCCCATTCAAATTATTGGCATTCTCCGCGCCGTCGTCGGTCCAGCCTTCGACCGGCGGGCGATAGCGCGAGAGGCGGCCCGTCGAGGGCAGGAAGCCGCGATAGGGGTCCTCGGCATAGACGCGGTTCTCGATCGACCAGCCGTCGATCTTCACGTCGCTCTGGCCGAACGAGAGCTTCTCGCCGGCCGCGACACGGATCATCTGCTCGACCAGGTCGATGCCGGTGATCGCCTCGGTCACGGGATGCTCGACCTGGAGGCGGGTGTTCATCTCGAGGAAGTAGAAGGATTCGCCGCTCGGGTCCGCGCCCGAGACGATCAGCTCGACCGTGCCGGCGCTGTAGTAGCCCACGGCCTTCGACAGAGCGACGCACTGCTCGCCCATCGCTTTCCGCATCTTCGGCGTGACGAAGGGCGACGGCGCCTCCTCGACCACCTTCTGGTGGCGGCGCTGGATCGAGCACTCGCGCTCGTTGAGATAAAGGACGTTACCGTGCTTGTCGCCGAGGATCTGGATTTCGATGTGGCGCGGGTTAAGGATGAACTTCTCGATGAAGACACGGTCGTCGCCGAACGAGTTCAGGCCCTCGCGCTTCACCGACTCGAAGCCCTCGCGCACGTCCTTCTCGTCGTAGGCCAGACGCATGCCCTTACCGCCACCGCCGGCCGAAGCCTTCATCATCACCGGATAGCCGATCTCGTTCGAGATGCGGATCGCGTGCTCGGTGTCCTCGATCTCACCGACGAAGCCGGGGACGACGTTGACGCCCGCTTCCTTGGCGAGCTTCTTGGACTCGATCTTGTCGCCCATCGCGGCGATCGCGTTCACCGGGGGTCCGATGAACTCGATGCCCTCGGCGGCGAGCTGCTCGGCGAAGCTCGTGCGCTCAGACAAGAATCCGTAGCCCGGATGGACCGCCTCGGCGCCGGTCTGCTTGCAGGCGGCGATGATCTTGTCGGCGATCAGGTAGGACTGCGCAGCCGGCGCCGGGCCGATATGCACGGCCTCGTCGGCCATCTGCACGAAGGGCGCGCGGGCGTCGGCGTCGGAATAGACGGCCACGGTCTGGATGCCCATCCGGCGCGCGGTCTTGATGACGCGGCAGGCGATCTCGCCGCGGTTGGCGATGAGGATTTTCTTGAACACGTCCTACCCTTCTTTTTTCAGTCCCTCCGCCCGGCGGCGGCACGAATCATTCTCGAAAAAGCTCAAACCGGCTTGCGCGCCAGATAGACACCGAAAGCCATCACCGCGATACCGAGCACGCGCTTGCCGGTGATCGACGACTGCACCGCGCCCCACAGCCCGTAGTGATCGACTGCGGCCGCCGCGATCAACTGGCCCAGCAGCACGAAGAACACCGCGTTGCCGATGCCGATCTTCGGCCCGGCCCAGGTGATCGCAAAGATATAGAAGACGACGAAGGCCGCCCCGAGATAGAAGTGCGGGCCGATCCCCCGGAACTTGCTCGCCAGCGGCAGGCCGCCCGCTGCCAGCATCACTCCAAGCGAAAGCGCGAGGCCCACGGCAAAGAGGATGAAGGTCGCCGTCGCCGGGCTCGCCAATTGCCGCCCCAGCCCGGCATTGAGCGTCGCCATCAGCGGAATGCCGATGCCCGTCAGGAGCATCAGCACCGCGATCGCGAAGAAGCTGGCGTGGCCTTGCTGCATCCGGTCGCTCAAGCCGCCCGCGGCGCCGGTGCGCCACGCAGCAGGCCTTCGGTGCTCAGATCCTCGTCGATCTCCGGCCAGTGAATACCGTAACCGCCCGCCGATTTCTCCCACTTGGCCCGCTCTTGCGGAGTGGCGTGGAGCAGGCGCGGATACCAGGCGAGCGGA
>CALLNA010000258.1 GCA_938005655.1 uncultured Novosphingobium sp. | reverse complement strand
AACCCGACAAATTGTCCAGGACGCAACCCTATTCTGCCTATGCGCATCTCGACCAGCCGGAGCTGACCGAGAAGGACATGTGGGGCATGAGCCCGCTCGACCAGCTTTACTGCCGCATCCAGTTCCACCAGGCGTCCTACCAGGGCGAGTACACGCCGCCGACCGCCGACAGGCCGTTCATCGAATATCCTGGCTATAACGGCGGCTCGGACTGGGGCAGCGTCGCGGTCGATCCGAAGAGCGGCGTGCTTGTCGCCAATTACAACGACATGCCGAACTACAACCAGCTGATCCCGCGCGCCGAGGCCGACAAGATGGGCCTGAAGCCGATCAACAAGGGCAAGATGGCGAAGGCCGTGGCCGACAAGGGCGACCCGCAGGCGGGTTCCCCCTATGCCATCCACATCAACGCCGGCTGGCGGCCGCCGACCGGGCTTTTGTGCTCGGAACCGCCCTACGGCCATATCCGGGCGATGGACCTCAAAACCGGCAAGACGCTGTGGGACCGTCCCTTCGGCACCGCGCGCCGCAACGGTCCCTTCGGGATACCCACCCTGCTGCCGATGAGCATCGGCACGCCGAACAACGGCGGCGCGGTCGTCACGGCCAGCGGTCTCGTGTTTATCGCCGCGGCGACCGACGACCTGATCCGCGCGATCGACCTGCGCACCGGCAAGACGCTGTGGTCGGCCGCGTTGCCCGCGGGCGGGCAGGCGAACCCGATCCTCTATCAGCAGGACGGCCGCGAGTTCCTGGTGATCTTCGCGGGCGGCCACCATTTCATGGAGACCCCGGCGGGCGACAGCGTCATCGCCTATGCCCTGCCGCGCAGTTGATTCCCGATCGCGGGGCCTGGCCTGGAACCAGGCCCTGCGTGGGTTGAAGCGTCCGGCTCAGAACCGCTTGTTGAAGCCGAACTGGACCACCCGCCCGACGGTCTGGCCGTTGGTGAAGCCGTTCTGCCGCGCGCCGCCGTCCCGAAGCAGGGGCGGGGACGTATTGAACAGGTTGTTGACGTGCAGCGTCAGCCCCAGGTCCTTGGTCATGCCGCTGCCCTCGAAATCGTACTTGAAGAACAGGTTGACGACGTTGAACGCATCGACGTGGCTCTGCATCCGCGTGGTGGAGCTGGGCGTGTCGAAGCCGTGCGTGTGGTACAGGGTGGCCTGCGCGCGAAACTGGCCGATGTTGGCGCCCAGCGAGGCCATGAAGCGCAGGGTCGGCTCGTCGTAACGGAGCAGGTCGACCTGGGCCGCCAGCGGGCTGGCCTGGTTGGTCCTGACCGTCTGGTAGTTCCCCGCGAAGCTGGCGTCGATCGAGCCGAAGCCCGTCGACCGGGTGTAATAGACGTTGAAGTCGAGGCCGCCGAGCCGGAACAGGCCGAGGTTGCGCGCTCGCACGTCGTAGCTGACGAGGATGCGCGGGCCGCCGGGCGTGTTGATCGATTCGATCGGCCTGCCCTGGAGGATCGTCGCCTCCAGCGCGGCCATCCCGCCGGTGACGGCGTTGGCGAGGCGCGCGACCTCCCGGTAGTCCGGATTGACGGTGAGCAGGTCCGGGAACTCCCGGAAGAAGGCCTGGGAATCCGAGCCGCCGAGCGGGCTGTTGATCGCGTCGCGGTAGTCGATGCGGTAATAGCTGACGTTCACCGTCAGGCCCGGGATGAACGGCGGCTGGAGCTTGGCCCCGACCGACCAGTTGGTGGTCCGCTGCGGCTTGAGGTCCGCCACGGTCCCGCGCAGCAGGACGAAGCTGTAGACGGTCTGGCCCACGGTAAGGTCGGAGTAGTTGCCGCCGACCGGGGCGCCGACCGTGGCCGGCACGGTGCCCACCGTTGCCACCGTGCCGGTCGAGATGTTGGTCGTTGCGGTCAGCGGGCCGAGCTGGTCCGCGGCGCTGGGCGCGGCGAAGGACTTGCCGTAGTTGCCGGTGATGGTGATCCAGTCGACCGGCTTCCAGGTCAGCGCGAACTTCGGATTGAAGGTGCTGCCGAAGTCGCTGTAGCTGTCGTAGCGGCCCGAGGCGGAGAAGCTCAGCTCCTGCAATCCGCCGGTGGCGTTGTCCGGCCCGAAGATCGGAACCTGGACCTCGCCGAAGACCGACTTCACCTTCTGGGTGTAGGACACGGCCAGCGGCATCGAGTAGTCGGCTGTGTTGGTCTTCTGCTGGGTATACTTGGTGTTCATGTACTCGGCGCCGATGGCGACCTTCACGTCGCCGCCGGGCAGGCTGAACAGGGCGCCGTCGACGATCGCCCGGACGTCGGTGAACTGGTGCCGGCCGATGCCGATGTTGTGCTTGAGCAGCCCGGACAGGGCCGAGGCGCGCGATGCGGTGATGTCGTAGGGGTTGATCGCCGTATCGAGCGTCGTGCCGGCGATCGCGGCGCGCTGCGCCACGGCGTCGAGATCGACGTTGTCGAACAGGGTCTTGCTCTCGCCGTAGTTGAACAGCGTCCGCAACTGCCAGTTGCCCCGGCCGCCGAGCTTGGCGGTGAAGCTCGGGGTGACGTTCCAGGTGTCATAGACGTTGCGGGTGGTGCGCGCGTAGTTCCCGAAGACCGGGCCGTAGCTGAAGCTGACCGTCTGGTCGCGCCCGGTGCCGTCCAGATCGCGGTAATAGGGATTGACGCCCTTGCGGATCGTCAGGTTGGAGCCGCGCGCCGGGCCGACGCTGCCTTTGTCCTCGCGCCAGGTATAGTAGGCCTTGATGTCGACGCGCAGCCTGTCGTTGAGGTCCTTGTAGAGGCTGCCGAGGACGTGATGCTGCTCGCCCGCCGGGTAGAACGTCTGGTAGTCGGAGATATCGCAGGTGTTGGGCAGGGCGGCGGCCGTCCCGCCGGGCATCGGATAGTTGCGCCCGCCGACCGTCACGTTCGCCCTGTCGCAGGCGCGTTCCTGGCCGACCCCGTAGGTGGCGTTGGCCGGGTTCCAGTCGATGTTCTGCACGTAGTCGCGGCTGATGCCGTAGAGCGCGTCGTGCTTCGAGTAGGAATAGGCGAGATAGACCGAGCCGGAGCCCCAGTCCTTGCCGGCGATCGCATTGGCGTCCCAGGTCCAGTAGTCGTCGCCGAAGCCGTAGCGGGCGCCGACCTGCAACCCGTCGAAGCGCTTGCGGGTGATGAAGTTGATGACCCCGCCGATGGCGTCGGAACCGTAGACGGCCGAGCCGCCGTCGGTCATCGCGTCGACCCGCTCGATCGCGCCCGGCGGGATCGCGTCGGGATCGACCGCGACCGTGCCGATGCCCGCGCCGACCGCGCGGTGCCCGTCGAACAGGACGAGGGTGAGCGCCGCGCCGCTGGTCGAGCTGCCCGGCAGGTTGCGCAGGTTCGGGCGGTTGATCGTCGAGACGGCGTTGCCGCCAGCGGTGCCGCCGCCCGGCTGCGGCAGCACGTTGAAGAAGTTGGTCGCCTGCGGAATCCGGGTGAGCAGGTCGTTGGTCGTGACCGCGCCGGTCGCCTCGATCTGCTTTTCGCCCATGGCGATCACGTTGGACCCGGCGGGCGAGACGCCGCGGATCAGCGAGCCGGTGACGACGATATCGGTGTCGTCGGCGCCTTCCGCCGCGGGATCGGCCGCCTGGGCCATCGCCGCCGTCGACGCGGCCAGCGCCGCGAGCGCCGTGCCGAGCTTGAGCGCCGTCGCCGCGCCGGCGGCGCGTGAAATCATGCGATTCATTTCCGAATGCCTCCCCTCATAAAATGCCAGCGCGATTCCTTCGCCGCTGGCTCACCCTCGGCATGACAGATCGGATAGCGGGGGATATGCTGTCAAATGCCGTTTAGGTCATAAAGGATACCTTGAAGGTATGGGTCTGTCGCTCGCCAAGCTGCGCCACCTGGCGACGGTCGCCGAGGAAGGGAGCATATCGCGCGCCGCCGAGGTCCTCGGCATCAGCCAGCCCGCGCTCAGCCGGAGCATCGCCTCGGTGGAGGAACGCTACGGCGTCAAGGTGTTCGAGCGGGGCCGCACCGGCGCGGAGCTGACCGCCGCTGGGGTGCCGATCATGAACGAAGTCCTCGCCTTGCTGCGGAACGTCGAAACGCTCGATCAGAACCTGGTCCAGTACGGGAAGGGCAATCTCGGCTCGCTGTCGTTCGGGATAAGCCCCCAGCTCGGCAGCTTCCTGCTGAAATCGATTGCCCTGACGGTGTTCAAGGAAAGCCCGGACGTGAAGCTCCAGGCCACGATCCGCTCCGCCC
The DNA here is from genome assembly GCA_938005655.1 of uncultured Novosphingobium sp. Lineage (GTDB taxonomy): Bacteria > Pseudomonadota > Alphaproteobacteria > Sphingomonadales > Sphingomonadaceae > Novosphingobium. The sequence goes on along the minus strand of CALLNA010000258.1, from coordinate 532 downwards.
CCGAGTTGGCCGATGCGCTGCTGGCGAACGAGATCGAGTTCTTCATCTGCATCGACAGCCAGTTGAGCAACGATCCTGAAATCGAGGTCGAACTGATCTGCGAATCCGACGTGGTGTTTTGCGTCAGCGCGCACCATCCCCTCGCAAGCAAGGCCCGCGTCATCCTGAGCGACATGCGTGCCTTTCCCTTCGCCTCGCCGATCCACACGGACAGGAAAAGGCGTGGGCAGATCGACGCGAACCTCGTCTGCGACAACTACCACATCCTGCGGGAAGTGGTGGAGGAGAGCAGCCTGATATTCGCCTGCACGCCCGGCTTCGTCCAGGCCGAGGTCGAGGCCGGCCGATTGAAGACCCTGACCATTGCCGACCGGCCCTTGCAGAAGCGCTCCACGTTCATCGCCCGGCGCAGGGGGCGCAATATCTCTCCCCTGGGGAGCTACGTGATGAACACGGCTCGCGCGGCCTTGAGCGACTACGGATGAATCCGCCGCCCGCGTCTTGGGGGGCCAGCCGTCACCGCATCAGTGTG
>CALLNA010000257.1 GCA_938005655.1 uncultured Novosphingobium sp. | reverse complement strand
GGCATCGGCCGCGCGGGCCGCGGCGGCGGCCCGCGCCTGCTCGCGCATCTGGCTGGGCGACATGCCGAAGTTGCGGGTGAAGCGCCGGCTGAACGCGGCTTCCGAGCCGTAGCCCGACAGCTCGCTGATCTCGGCGACCTTGAGCTTGCTCTTGCGCAGCAACTCGGCCGCGTGCTCCATCCGCTGCTCGGCCACGACCTCCATCGGCGCGCGGCCGACCTGGCTGGTGAAATGCGCGGCGAAGTTCGAGCGGCCCATGCCGACCGAGCGCGCCAGCCGCTCGACCGTCCAGTGGGCCGAGGGATTGCCGGCGATCAGCCGCAGCGCCTCGCCGATCGGGTCGCGCTGCTCGGGCGCGAACATCCGCCGGCCGCGCGGATCGACCCGGAGCTGGGCGAGGATCATCACCCCGGCGAGCCGGGTGAGCAGGGCCGCCGAGCCCGGACCGATGCCCGCCAGCGCCAGCGCCTCGGGCCGGAGCAGGCTGCCCCAGGCCGAGCCCTCGGCCGCGCCGAGCCGGAGCAGGCCGGGCAGGCTGGAGCGGCTCGCCCCGCTGGGCAGGACCAGGTCCAGGCGTCCGCTGAGGACGCGGGCGGCGACCGGGCCGGGCGAGCCGATCGCCAGGGCCGGCGGCACGTCCACGGCCTGCTCGCGGCGCAGGAAGTCGAGCGGGCTGGCCGGGCAGCCCGGCGCGACCCGCAGGGCATGGGCCTCGCCCGACAGCACCGCGACCGCCTCGCCCGCCGCCAGCTCCAGCGTCTCGCCCGTGGCCAGCGCGATCCGCAGGGTGCCGTGCAGCACCGCATGAAACGCCACGCTCTCGCCGCGCGGCACGGCGAAGCCGCCGTCGCCGGCGAGGTCGCAATAGCACCAGGTCCGCCCGTCGAGCGCGAGGCCCGACAGCAGCTCCGACAGCGGGCGCGATTCGCTGGTCCTTGGGGCGCCTTCTTGCGGCACGGCTCGCTCTCTCCCGATCGCCCGGTCTTGGGCTTGTTGCAGATATCAGGATATGCGCATCGGACGATCGGTCAACGCATGTTCGATTCGACTGCGTTATCGGCACGAGCGCCCGAACCGGGGCGAAAGGGGAGAACGACACCATGGCACGGCACGTGGAACTGCGGATCGATGTCGGCGGCGCCGTGGCCTCGGGCGAGCCGCTGCACCTCGCCGCGACCGTGGTCCTACCCGAGCCCGATGCGCTCGGGACCCCGCCCGTGGTCTGCTTCGCCAAGCCCAGCGGCGGCTATTCGCGCGGCTACTTCACCCACGCCCTGCCCGGCCCGGCGAGCGGCGCCCAGGCCGATTTCCATGCCGCGCGCGGCTGGATCTTCGTCGCGGTCGACAACCTCGGCGGCGGGGACAGCCCGGTGCCGGCCGGGCAGAGCGGCCTCGCCGCGCCCGTGGCCGCGGCCCAGGCGGCGGAGAGCGAGATCCTGCTGCGGCTGGCCAACGGGCTGGTCGCGCCGGGCTATCCGCCGATCTCCCAGCCGGTCGTGCTCGGCATCGGCCAGTCGACCGGCGGGCTGCTCGCAATCGTCCAGCAGGCGCGGCACCGCCTCTACGACGGGATCGGCCTCCTCGGGTTCAGCGCGATCCACAGCCAGCCGCCGACCCCGCCGGGCGAGTCGCCGATCGTCAGCGCCTGGTTCGCCCGCGACACGCCCGGCGACGGGCCGGACGCGATGATCAACGCCGAGGCCCTGGCCGAGGCGACCGCCGGCGCTCCGCAGGACCGCGCCTGGGCCGCGCTGACCTGGGGCTTCCACTACGACGACGTGCCGGCCGAGATCATCGAGCAGGACATGGCCCATTACGAGCGGATCGTGCTCAGCCGGAACCGCCCGGAGAGCGCCGCCGCGCACCCCTACGAATCCTCGACCACGCCCGAGGCGGCGCGCTACGTCCTGACCCCCGGCGTCGTCGCGACCGAGGCCGCGGCGATCACCGTGCCGGTGCTGAGCGCGATGGGCGCGCGCGACATGGTGCTCGACCCGCTGGGCGAGGCCCGCGCCTTCCGCTCGGCGCCGAGCTTCGACCTGTTCGTCTGCCCGCGGCTCGGCCACATGCACAATTTCGGCGGCACCCGCGCGCTGTTCTGGGAACGCATCCACCGCTTCGGCGAATGGGTCGCGGCGTTCAAGGCCGGGAAAGCGGGTTAAGATCTGGTCCACTTGCGTGAAAGCGGTGCCGGCCGGCACCGCACCTGATTCAGCCACGCTGAATTCAGACTCGCTAATCCCGCAACGGCCGGCTGGACGGGCCGTCCTCCACGATCGGGCGGATCGCGATCAGGGTCTTGAACGACTGGACGCCCTGCTCGTCGGCCAGGACCTCGCGGGCGAAGGCATCGTATTCCGCCATCGAGCCGATCTGGATCTTGAGCACGAAATCGTCGTCGCCGGTGACTTCCCAGGCGGCCGTGACCTCCGGGTGGCGGGCGATGGTGCGGGCGAAGGCGTCCATCGCGCGCACCCCGGGCTCCTTCATCCGCACCAGCACGTGCATCGTGATCGCCGCCCCGGTCAGCGCCGGGTTCACCACGGCGATGTCGGCCACGATCACCCCTTCGGCGCGCAGCCGCCGCAGGCGCCGCAGCACGGCCGAAATCGACAGCCCGACCTTGTCCGCCAGCTCGCGCGCCGGCTGGAGGTTGTCCTCGCGCACCAGTTCGAGCAGGCGTCGGTCGAAGGAATCGAGATCGATCATTTTTTGCATGGTTGGGATCATAACGCAAAATGTGGTCGCCGGTATCGCCAAATTAGGCGCCAATGATCGGCGAAGCGCACTAGAACCCGGCTTGCCGCCAGCGACCCGGCGGCGTTCACGGAGAAGTACGATGACTGCCCACCATTCGAAGTCCACCCTGCTCGGCCGCCTGTGGCGCAGCCTTCGCGAGGCTTCGGAAGCCGCGGTGGGCATCCGCTACGAGGCTCCCTGGGCGCGCTAAGGCGGGCTATTAGGGCGCTTCCCCCGCCTCCGTTAGGACGTGGACAAATTCCGGCCATGACCCGGCATCCGGTTTCAAGCCGTGATCCGAGTTGGCGGAGTGGCGG
>CALLNA010000256.1 GCA_938005655.1 uncultured Novosphingobium sp. | reverse complement strand
GAAGCCCTTCGGTGATGACGTATTCGGCCAGCCCGTAAGGCTGGTTGTCGCCCTGGCGCTTCTCGTTCTGGACGACGCCCCGCTGCTTGTCGAGCTTGTCCTGGGTCACGGCGCCGAGCAGGTGGCCCATGCGGTCGCTCTCGAGGAACAGGGCGAGGTCGAGCGCGCCCTTGGGCACGGTCTCGACGTAGTTGGTGCGGTCGTACCAGGTCGAGCCGTTGGTGGTGGTCGAGCCCGCGGCCTCCAGCGGCACGTCGAAGTCGGGCGCGTTCTCCGAGCCGCCGAAGAACAGGTGCTCGTAGAGGTGGGCGAAGCCGGTCTTGCCGCGCGGCTCGCTCTTGGAGCCGACTCGGTAATAGACCGTTACCCCGACGATCGGCGCCTTGCGGTCGGTATGGACGATCACCCGCAGGCCGTTGTCGAGGGTGAAGGTCTCGTAGGGAATGTCGACCGCCTTGACGAGCTGGCTCAGCGGCGCGGGCGCGGCGCCCTGGGCGAGGAGCGCCTGGGGGAGCGTGGTGGCGAGCAGGCTCGCGGCGGCGATCAGGGAAACGGCGGTGCGGCGCATGGGGGAAGTCCTTGAGGGAAAGGCTAGTCGCGGTCGGTGGCCCGGTAGGTCAGCCTGATACTGTTATTGGCGGGAATCGTCGCGGTCCAGACGCGCTTTGCCGGCTTGTCGATCACCGTGCCGGAAATGCCGCCGAACAGGCGCCCGGCGTCCTTCGGGAAATCGACCTCGAAGCGCACCGGGAAGGGGTTCGCGTTGCGGATTGTCGCCGTGTATGCCGCGCCGTCGCCCTTGGCGAGAGGCTGCTCGTCGGTCTCCAGCGTGACGTTGCTTGGCGCGCCGAAGGCCAGCTCGACCTCCTCGTCGAGCGCCTTGTCGGGCAGGCTCGCCTCGCCGACGAACATCCGGCCGAGCCGGGCGTCCTGGTAGAGCACCGCCTTGCCGGCGGGCAGCGGATCGCCCGCGCCGTCCTGCTTGCGGTTGCGGAAGCGGAACAGCATCTGCGGGTCTTCCGGCGCGCCCCAGCCGACCCTGGCGCGATAGAGCAGATCGCCCTTGACCTCGTCCTTCACCAGGAAGGCGACCTGCTTCTGCGAGCGGGCGGCGACCGTCACCGGCACGGGGATCGCGTAGAGCTTGAGGTCGCCGAGGTCCTCGGCCTGCGCGACCACCGCGGCCTTGGCCAGCCCGCCGCGAGCGCGCTGGGCCGTGACCACGATGCTGTCGGCCTCCATCGCCATCATCATCGGCGCCGGAGCGGGCGGCGGCGGTGGCGGCGGATAGGGCGCGTCGATGTCGCTCGTGGTCTTCGCCGGCCAGCAGCCGAACTGCCGGTTCAGGTAGCGGGCCTGGTTGACCGCGTTGCGCCCCGTGTCGTCGCGCGTCGCGCGCGAGCGGTTGACCTTGCCGGCCACCGCCGCTGCGGTCGCGTCGGGAAAGGTGGTGTCGTCGCCGCTCGCCATGGTCAGCCAGCCGAGCAGGGAGAGCGTGCGGCCGTCCTCGCCGAGCGTGCCGACATAGGTCGCGTCCCAGTCGAACCCGGTGGCGAGATAGGCGAGGGTGACGGTCGCGCGCCCGCCCGGCTGGTCCTTGGTCGTCATCGACAGGACCGGCTTGGCCGAAAGCGTCGGCGGGGCCTCCGGGTAGATCAGCGTCTGGCTGAGGCCCGAGCAATAGACCGCCTCGCTGCCGCGCTCGGTCGAGACCACCAGCCGGTCGGCGGCGGAGCGGATCGTCGCACTCTCCTCCGTGACCTTGCCGGTCGCGGGATCGGTGCGGCGCAGGATCACGCGCTGGCCGGTGAAGGCGTCGACCAGCCCTTTCTGCGAGAGCAGCGCGGCGTCGCGGTTGCGCTCGCGCGGGGAGGCGCCGAACAGGATCGCCGACTGGGGGACGATGCCGCTGGCGACGCGCTCGAAGCGGACCACCGCCTCGCCCGGCGGCAGGTCGACGGTGCGGGTCTCGACGATCAGGGCGAAGGAGGTCGGATCGCCGCGATTGATCGGACCCTCGCCGCGCGCGGGATCGCGGTAGAGCGTGACGGCGACTTTGTCCGGCGCGGCGGACAGCACGACCGGCGGCGGGGCGGCGAGAGCGGGGGTGGCGAAGAACAGCGCCGCCCAGATACCTCCCCGGAACGGGGAGGGGGACCGCGACGCGAAGCGGCGTGGTGGAGGGGGCTATCCTCCAGCACCGCGCCCCGCCGAGAGCCCCCTCCACCATCCTGCGGATGGTCCCCCTCCCCGTTCCGGGGAGGATCAAAAAAAGGAACCCCCCATGTCCTTCTTCCAGACCCTGGCCGCCGCCTTCAAGGGCGGGGGCGCCCGCGTGCCGCTGGCGCGGGCCTTCGCCTCGCCGTGGCTCTTCGCCGACGAGGCGCCCGCGCGGCCCTTCGAATATTCGCGCTCGGTCCGCCGGGCCTATCTCGACAACCCGGTCGCCCAGCGCGCCGTGCGGCTGGCGGCGGAGTCCATCGCCGGCGCGCCGCTGCTGCCGGCCGATCCCCGGCTGCTCGCCCTGGTCCAGGCGACCAGCGCCGGGCAGTCGCTGCTGGAGACCCTGGCCAGCCAGCTCCTGCTCCACGGCAACGGCTACGTCCAGGTGGTCAAGGATGCGGCCGGACGGCCGGTCGAGCTGTTCGCCCTGCGCCCCGACCGGGTCTCGGTGATCGCGGGCGAGGACGGCTGGCCCTGCGCCTATGCCTACAAGGTCGGCGAGCGGAGCCTGACGATCCCGCTGGAGGACGAGGAGGGCGGGCCGAACCTGATCCACGTCCGCTCGTTCCATCCGGCCGACGACCACTACGGCGCGGGCTGCCTCGCCGCGGCCGAGCAGGCGGTGGCGACCCACAACGCCGCCGCGCGGTGGAACCGCACCCTGCTGGAGAACGCGGCGCGGCCCTCGGGCGCGCTGGTCTTCGACGGCGGCGACGGCGGCGGGCTGTCCGCCGACCAGTTCGACCGGCTGGCCGGCGAGCTGACCCGGGGCTTCTCCGGCGCGGGCAACGCCGGGCGGCCGATGGTGCTCGAAGGCGGCCTCAGGTGGCAGGCGCTGAGCCTCTCGCCCGCCGACATGGACTTCGCCGCGCTGAAGGCGGCGGCGGCGCGCGACGTGGCCCTGGCCTTCGGGGTGCCGCCGATGCTGCTCGGCCTGCCGGGCGACGCGACCTACGCCAACTACCGCGAGGCCAACCGCGCGCTGTGGCGGCTGACCCTGCTGCCGCTCGCCGCCAAGCTGCTCGGCGCCCTGGCCGAGGGGCTCTCGCCGTGGTTCCCGGACGCCCTGCTGGCGGTCGACCTCGACCGCGTGCCCGAGCTGGCCGAGGACCGCGAGCGACTCTGGGCCCAGGTCGCCGCGGCGGACTTCCTCGACCGCGAGGAGAAGCGGGCCATGCTCGGGATCAGGGAGGAGCTGCGATGAACCGCGAGGAAATGCTCTCCCAGGCGGCCGAGCTCGGCGCCCGGCGCGTGCTCGCCCGCATGGGCCTCGACGACGCCGAGGCGCAGAACGACCTGTCGGAACTGCGCCAGTTGCTCCAGGCCTGGCGCGACGCGAAGGCCTCGGCCCGCAAGGCTGCGGTCGAATGGGTGGTGCGCGCGGCGCTGGCCCTGCTCCTGCTCGGGATCGCCTTCCGCCTCGGCGCGGCGAGCATCCTCAAGTGAGCTTGAGATTCGCCGGCTATGCCGCGCTGTTCGACCGCCGCGACGCCGGGCGCGACACGATCCGTCCCGGCGCCTTCGCCGCGACCCTGGCCGCGCGGGGCGAGCCCCTGCCGCTCTACTGGCAGCACCGCCCCGACCGCCGGATCGGCTGGATCGAGCGCGCCGCCGAGGATGCGCGCGGCCTGCGGGTGATCGCCGCGCTCGACAACCCGGCGGGCGTCGCGGCCCTGGCGCTGAAGCGCGGGGCCGTGACCGGCCTCAGCTTCGGCTACCGCGCCCGCGACTTCGCCCGCGACGGCCAGGGCCGCGAGCTGCGCGCGGTCGACCTGTTCGAGGTCAGCCTCGTCACCCACCCGATGCAGCACGCCGCGCGGGTGCATCTGATCGCCTGAAATCCTCCCCGCCAGCGGGGAGGTGGCAGTCCCGCAGGGACTGACGGAGGGGGCTCTCCTCCTCGATGCCGCTCCCGGTGGAGAGCCCCCTCCACCATGCTCCGCATGGTCCCCCTCCCCGTGCCGGGGAGGAACCTGTCTTTCCCATGAAAGGTGAACACCCCGATGGATACCGAAACCCCCAAGGACCCGCTCGACGCCTCGTTCGACCTGATCACCCGGCAGGACGCCGCCGACCAGGCGCTCGGCGCGCTGCGGTCCGATGTCGAGGAGGTCAAGAGCCGGCTCGACAAGGTCTCCCGCGCCGCCGCCCGCCCCGCGCTGGGCGATGCCGCCCCGGCCAGCCCCGAGCGCAAGGGCTTCGTCGACGGCTACCTGCGCCACGGCCGCGAGAGCGAGCTGAAGTCGCTGACGCAAGGCATTCCCGCCGACGGCGGCTATGCCGTCCCGCGCGAGATCGACGCGGCGATCGCCGCCCAGCTTATGAAACTCTCGCCGATCCGCGCGATCGCCCAGGTGGTGCAGGTCGGCTCGGCCGGCTACCGCAAGCTGATCTCGACCGGGGGCACTGCCTCGGGCTGGGTCTCCGAGACCGGCGCGCGGCCCGAGACCGCCAGCCCCAAGTTCGCCGAGATCGTCCCGCCTGCGGGCGAGCTCTACGCCAATCCGAGCGCCAGCCAGGCCATGCTCGACGACGCGGCCTTCGACCTCGAGGCCTGGCTCGCGGCCGAGATCGCCGGGGAGTTCGCCCGGGCCGAGGGTGCGGCCTTCGTCTCCGGCAGCGGGACCAACCAGCCCAGGGGCTTCCTCTCCGCGCCGACCAGCGCGAGCGGCGATGGCGCCCGGCCGTTCGGTACGCTCCAGTTCGTCGCCAGCGGCAACGCCACGGGCCTCGGCACGGTGATCGAGCTGGCGCTGGTCGACCTGGTCCACGCGCTCAAGGCCGGGCACCGCCAGGGCGCGGCCTGGGTGATGAACTCCACGACCCTGGCCCAGGTCCGCAAGCTCAAGGCCAGCGACGGCTCGTTCCTCTGGCAGCCGAGCCTGATGGACGGCCAGCCGGCCCGCCTGCTCGGCTATCCGGTGGTCGAGGCCGAGGACATGCCCGACGTCGCCGCCGGGGCCTTCCCGATCGCCTTCGGCAACTTCGTGAACGGCTACCTGATCGCCGAGCGCACGGCGACGCGCATCCTGCGCGATCCCTATACCAACAAGCCCTACGTCAACTTCTACGCGACCCGGCGCGTCGGCGGCCAGGTGCTGGATAGCGACGCGATCAAGCTGCTGAAGATCGCAGCCTAGCCGGCAGCGCCTCCCCGCTCGCGGGGAGGCGCATGTTTCCCCCACATTCAGGAGATCCGCGATGCAGCGGCGATACGTCACCCCGCCGGTGCTGCCCCCGGCGGCGCTGGCCGAGCTCAAGGACTGGCTGGGCATCACCACCGCGCAGGACGACGCGCCGCTGGGCGCGCTGCTCCGCGCCGCGCTCGACCTCTGTGAGGGCTTCACCGGGCACCTGCCCCTCGCCGCCGAGTGCGAGGAGGTGCTCCCCGCCGACAATCGGTGGCAGGCGCTCGCCACCCGCCCGGTCCAGGCCATCACCGGGATCGAGGGCATCCCCGCCGAAGGCCCGCGCTTCGCCCTGGCGGCGGATGCCTGGGAGATCGACCTCGACGCCGACGGCGGCGGCCTCGTCCGGGTGCCGCGCCAGGGCGCCGCGGGCCGCGTCGCGGTGCGCTTCACCGCCGGGATCGCGCCCGACTGGGCCTCGCTGCCCGAGGGCCTCCGCCACGGCCTGATCCGCCTCGCCGCGCACCAGTACCGGACGCGCGACGCGGGCGAGACGGCGGCCTTCCCGCCCCCGGCCATCGCCGCGCTGTGGCGGCCGTGGCGGCGGATGCGCCTCGCATGAGCCCGTTCGACGCCCTCGCCGCGCGGCTGGCCGAGCGCGCCGCCGCCCTGGCCGAGGCCCGCGCCGAACGCCGCCGCCGGACGGACTGGTGGCGCCGGGCCCGGCTGCTCTGGCCCCTGTTCACGAAAGGATAGCGTCATGGAAGTGCCCCTGCGCGCCGCGCTGGTCGGCTGGCTCGCCGCCGATCCGGTGCTCGCCGCCGAGCTCAACGCCGTGGCCGAGGAAGCGCCCGCGCGCGCCGCCCTGCCCTGGCTGGCCCTCGCCGCCAGCGCCAGCGCCGACTGGAGCACCAAGACCCACCGCGGGCGCGAGGTGCGGGTCGCGCTGGAGCTCCATTGCCGCGGCGACCGCCCCGACGCCGCCGCCCTGCTGGCGAACGCGATCGAGGCGCGGGTCGAAAGCCTGCCGCGCGGGCAATGCGGCTTCGCCGTCGCCGGCATCCAGTTCCTCCGCGCCCGCGCCGAGCAGCGCCCCGGCAACGCCCGCGCGGTGCTGCTCGAATACCGCTTCCGCCTGATCGCGGCGTGAGGCGGCCCCCATCCATCCCGACAGGAGAACCCCATGACCGCCCAGAAAGGCAGCGCCTTCCTCCTCAAGATCTCCGACGGCGAGGCCCTGCCCGCCTACCAGACCGTCGCCGGCCTCCGCACCACGCAGATGACCGTGGCCGGCGACACCGTGGTCGTCACCAACAAGGCCAGCGGCGGCTGGCGCGAGTTGCTCTCGGGCGCCGGCGTGCGCTCGGTCTCGGTCGCGGCGGCGGGGATCTTCCTCGGCTCCGCGGCCGAGGCCCAGGTCCGCGCCAATGCCCTGGCCGGCGCGCTCGACGACTACGAGCTGTCCTTCGAGGACGGCGAGAAGCTGCGCGGCCGCTTCCTGATCCAGCGGCTCGACTATTCGGGCGACTTCAACGGCGAGCGCACCTATTCGCTCCAGCTCGAAAGCTCCGGCCCGGTGGTGCCGGCATGACGGCCAATGCCTATCGCGGCGAGGCCGAGCTGGCCGTCGCCGGCACGCCCCGCCTGCTCCGCCCGAGCTTCGCCGCGCTGGTCGCGGCGGAGGAGGAGCTGGGGCCGCTGTTCGCCCTGGTCGAGCGCGCCGGGACGGGCCAGCTCCGCCTGGCCGAGCGCGGCGAGCTGACCCGCGAGGCCGTGGGCGAGGCCGTGCTGGAACAGGGCCTCGCCGCCGCCAGCAAGCCGCTGCGCGTCCTGCTCGGCCAGATCCTCCAGGGGGTGGGATGAGCTTCGGCCCCCCGAACTTCGGCCAGACTTCCCTGCGCCTCGCCCGCCTCGCCGCGCGCCTGCTCGGCTGGCGGCCGGCCGAGTTCTGGGCCGCCACCCCGGCCGAGCTGGCCGCGATCCTCGGCGGCGATCCCGCCGAGGGGCCGGGCGAAGGCCTCAGCCGCGCCGACCTCACCCGCATGATGGAGCACGAGAGATGACCCCAGGAGATTCCGGCGCCGTCGAAAGCCTGCTGATCGACGTCCGCGCCAACACCCAGGGCTTCGCCGCCGACGTGGCGGCGATGCGCGGGACCTTCGACGGCACCCTGGTCGACGGCTTCGCCCGCGCCGGGGACGTCCTCGAACGCGGCCTGCTCGGCGCGATCCGCAAGGGCAGCCTCGGCTTCGAGGACCTCCAGCGGGTCGCGCTGCGGGTGCTCGACGGCATCGCCGCCCAGGCGATGGACACGCTGTTCGAGGCGATGGGCGTGGGAGGCAAGGGCGGCGGCTCGGGCGGCGGAGCGGCCGGGGGCCTGCTCGGCGGCTTGCTCGGCGCGGTGCTCGGCCTGCCGGGCCGCGCTACCGGCGGCCCGGTCGCGCCCGATAGGCCCTATCTGGTCGGCGAGCGCGGCCCCGAGCTGTTCGTCCCGACCAGCGCCGGCCGGGTCGAGCCCGGCGCCGGCCCGGCCCGCGAGGTCCGCGTCTCGATCCAGGTCACGACCCCGCGCGGCAGCGACGCGCCCCAGGCCCTGCAACGCTCCAGCCGCCAGGTGGCGAGCGCCGTGCGCCGGGCGCTGACGCAGTTCTAGCAACCCCAGCTCCTCCCCGTTTTTGCGAAGCACAAATGGGGAGGGGGACCGCTCCGCGCAGCGGAGTGGTGGAGGGGGAATCGCGTGACGCCTACCCCTCCACCACCGCCTGCGGCGGCGGTCCCCCTCCCCATTCTACTGCGCAGAACAGGGAGGACCTAGAAAAAGCAAGGAAACCCCCATGGCCTTCTGGCTCGCTTCCGCCCGCGAGGGGCAGGAGACCGACTGGATCCAGCGGTTCGACCCGCGGTTCTGGACGGTCAACTTTCCCCGCCCGATGACCGCCGCCGTGGTCGCCACGGCGCCCGACGCGCTGCGGGTCGACGCCGCCTTCCTGCGCGAGGGCGACCTCGCCGGGCTGATCTGGGAGAGCGCCGACCGCCTCGACCACCCACTGCTCGCCTACGACACCGACCGCGATTACACGCGCACCACGCTGTCGTTCCGCTGGCGCTCCTCGGGGGTGATCGCGCTCGACGCGCTCCACGGCCCGACCCTGACCGTCGAGGGCCGCGACCGGGACGGGAACCCCCGTGCCTGGTACGTGCGGCTGTGGAACTACGCCCAGGGCTCGCCCGAGGACGCCACGGTGACGCTGCCCTTCTCCGCGCTGGCCGGCGGGTTCCTCCACCCCGCCGAGGCCGATCCGCTCTGGCCCGGGGACATCGACCGCCTGTTCATTTCGCTCGTCCCGCCCGGCTTCGTGCCCGGCAGCACGGCGCCGCTGGCCGCGCCGGCCGAGGGCTGGGCCGAGCTGTCGCAGATCCGCTGCGAGGACCACCGGCCGATGCTGCGGATCGGCGATGTCATGGTCCCGGAAACCGGCCTCGCCGCCGCGACCGGCTTCGACGACGACGGCACCCAGACCCCGGCGCGGTTGGTCCGCAACCTGCGCGGCCTCGGCTACCGGGGCAGCGTGGTCCACTATGTCGGGATGAGCCATTACTTCCGGCTCACCGGCAGCGGCAGCGCTTTCCTGGCCGGGGCGGCGGGCGATCCGCTCTGCGCCCCGGCGCGGGCCTGGCACCGCGCCTTCTTCGCCGAGTGCCGCGCCGCCGGCTATGCGCCGATCGCCTCGCTCTCCTACGAGGTGCTGGCCGAGCATTGCCCTGCGGACTGGCAGCAGCGCGCCTGGAACGGCGATCCCGCGCGGACCGGATGGGACCCGCCCTCGGCCCTGCTCTCGCCCGCCAATCCTGCGGCGATGGGCTGGTTGCAGGACGCCGCGCGCGCCTTCGCCGGGCTGATGCAGGAGGCTGGCGCGCCCGTCCGCGTCCAGGTCGGCGAGCCCTGGTGGTGGGTCACGGGTGACGGCCGCATCTGCCTCTACGACGACGCGTCCCGCGCCGCCCTGGGCGGCACGCCGGTCGAGATAGCCGACCTGCGCGCGCCGCTGGACGCCGCGCAGACCGCGCTGCTCGACCAGGCCGGAGAGCTGCTCGCCGCCTCGACCGCCGCGCTCTGCGCCGCCGTCCGCACGGTCGCGCCCGAGGCCGAACTGCTGCTGCTGACCTTCACCCCGACCGTGCTCGACCCGGCCATGCCCGAGATGCGCCGGGCGAACCTGCCGCTCGGCTGGGCCCATCCCGCCTTCGACCGGCTCCAGGTCGAGGACTACGACTGGCTGACCGCCGGGGCCGAAGCCCAGCGCCGCGCGGCCTATGCGACCCTCGACCAGCGGCTCGGCTATCCGCCCGCCAGCCAGGACTATTTCGCCGGCTTCGTCCTGAACCCCGCCGACAGGGACGTGTGGCGGCGGATCGACGCCGGGATCGACGAGGCCTGCGCCCGCCGCTGCCACGAGGTCTTCGTCTGGGCCCTGCCGCAGGTCTGCCGCGACGGCTTCGTCCGCCTGCCACCCCCCGCAACAGAGGAGAGCGAGATGCTCGCCTTCGACGATATCCCCTATCCGCTCGCCCTCGGCCGCGACGCCGCGATCGCGCCCGAGTTCTCGACCGCGATCGCCGTCACCGCCTCGGGCTTCGAGCATCGCAACAGCCTGTGGTCCGACGCGCGGCTGCGCTTCGACGTCGGGCCGGGCCTGCGCTCCGAGGCCGAGCTGGGCGTGCTGATCGCCTTCTTCCGCGCCCGGCGCGGCGCGGCGCGCGGCTTCCGCCTGCGCGATCCGTCGGACTTCAGCTCCAACGGCATGACCGGTACGCCCGGCGCGGCCGACCAGGTGCTCGGCGTCGGCGACGGGCTCGCCGCCAGCTTCCCGCTGGTCAAGCGCTACGGCTCCGGCCCGGAGGCGCAGGTGCGGCGGATCACCCGCCCGGTCGCCGGCTCGGTCCAGGTCAGCCTGGACGGGACCCCGGCCGCCGGCTGGACCCTGGCCGAACCGGGCACGGTCCTGTTCGCCGTTCCGCCCGCCGCCGGGGCCGTGGTCCGCGCCGGCTTCCTGTTCGAAGTGCCGGTACGCTTCGCCGAGGACCGGCTCGACGTGGCCGGCGCGGCCTTCGCCGCGGGCGAGGCGCCGAGCGTCCCCGTCATCGAACTGCGCGAGGCGGCATGAGCCGGGTCTGGTTCTCGGGCGCGCTGGAGACCGTCGCGACCTTCTGGCGAGTGCTGCGCCGCGACGGGGTGGCGCTGGGCTTCGCCACCCACGACCGCGACCTGTGGTTCGACGGCGTGCTCCACCGCGCCGCGCCGGGCCTGACCCCCTCGGCGATCCGCCGCTCGGCCGACCTCCAGCCCGACAGCGCCGAGGTCGAGGGCGCGCTGAGCCACGCGGCGATCGCCACCGCCGACCTGCGCCTCGGCCGCTACGACGGCGCGCGTATCCTGATCGGCCTGGTCGACTGGGAGACGCTGGAGCGCGCGGTGATCTATCGCGGCACGATCGGCGCGGTCGCCGAGGAAGCCGGGCGCTTCACCGCCGAGCTGGCCTCGCGCAAGGCCGAGCTCCAGCGCGATCCCGTGCCGCGCACCAGCCCGACCTGCCGCGCCGAGTTCTGCGGCCCCGGCTGCGCGCTGTCGGGCGCAGCGTTCGACCACCCGGCCGTGCTGGCGGAGCAGGACGGGGCGGACGGCGGCGTGACCCTGACCTGCGCCGCGCCCGCCGCCGCCCTGCTCGGCGGCACGCTGCGCTGGATCGACGGGCCCTATGCCGGCCTCCCGATGGGCGTGGCGGGAGTGGCGGGCGAGGCGCTGATCCTCGACCGGCCGCTCGACCTGCCCTTGCCGCCCGGCGCCCGCGCCGTGGTCCGCGAGGGCTGCGACCGGACCCTGGCGACCTGCGCCGCGCGCTTCGGCAATGTGGTGAACTTCCAGGGCGAGCCCTTCCTGCCCGGCAACGATTCGGTCGGCCGCTATGCCATTCCCGGCAGCGGCGGGGCCGGGCTGGGGCTCGGCAAGTGAACGGGCGCGCTTTTGCCCTCGCCGAGGCGGCCGAGGCGCTGGTCGGCGCGCGGTTCCGCCTGCACGGGCGCGATCCGCGCACCGGGCTCGACTGCATCGGCGTCCTCGCCACGGCCATGGCCGGGATCGGCCGCCCGGTCGCCGTGCCCAACGGCTATGCGCTGCGCCTGGCCGACCTCGCCGCCTTCCGGCCGCTCGCCGCGCGGTTCGGCTTTGCCGAGGCCGTGGGCGACATCCTGCCCGGCGACGTGCTGATGTTCGCGGTCGGGCCGGTGCAGTTCCACCTCGCCGTCGCCGCGCGCGACGGCCTTCTCGTCCATGCCCATGCCGGGCTGCGCCGCGTCGTGCTCGGCCCCGCCGGAGCCGACTGGCGGCCCGCCGGGCACTGGCGCCTCCTCGAACAGGATTGATTCCGATGGCGACATTGCTTTTCACTGCGCTCGGCACCCTGCTGGGCGGGCCGCTCGGCGGCGCGCTGGGGGCGCTTGCCGGACGGCAGGTCGACGCGCTGATCGTCGGCAGCCCGACCCGCGAGGGGCCGCGACTCAAGGAACTGGCGGTCACGACCTCCAGCTACGGCGCGCCGATGGCGCGGCACTACGGGCGGATGCGCGCGCCCGGCTCGATCATCTGGGCGACCGACCTCGTCGAGCATCGCCACAAGGAGGGCGGCGGCAAGGGCAAGCCCTCGACCGTGACCTATTCCTACACCGTGTCCTTCGCCGTGGCCCTGTCGAGCCGGCCGGTGCTCTCGCTCGGGCGCGTCTGGGCCGACGGCAACCTGCTGCGCGGCGCGGCGGGCGACCTCAAGGTCGGCGGCGCGCTGCGGCTCCATTCCGGCCACGGCGACCAGCCGCCCGACCCGCTGATCCAGGCGGCCGAGGCTGCGGGCCAATGCCCGGCCTTCCGCGGCCTGGCCTATGCCGTGTTCGAGGACCTCCAGCTCGAGGAATTCGGCAACCGCATCCCCGCCCTGACCTTCGAGGTGATCGCCGACGAGGGCACGCTCAACCTCGCCGCGCTGTTCGCGGATGCGCTCGACGAGGTCGACGCCGACCTGCCGCTGCCCGGCCTCGTCGGCCTCTCCTGCGAGGGGCCGCCGGGCGAGGTCCTGGCCCAGCTCGATCCCGTCTATCCGCTGGGCTGCGACGCGGCGGCGAACGCGCTGACGATCGCGCCCGAGCGGCTCCAGGACGCGGCGATCCCGCTGGCCGAGGCGGCCGTCGCCACCGGCGAGGGCGACTTCGGCGCCGGCGCGGGCTTCACCCGCCGCCGCGCCGGCCCGGCCGCGAGCCCGCCCGGCGCGCTGCGCTACTACGACATCGACCGCGACTTCCAGCCGGGCCTGCAACGCGCGCCCGGCCGCCCCGCGCCCGGCGAGCCGCGCGTGATCGAGCTGCCAGCCGCGCTCGCCGCCGCCGACGCCCGGCGCCTGATCGCGGCGGCGCGAACCCGCTCGGCCCTCGGCCGCGACAGCCTGTCGTGGCGGACGAGCCAGCTCGATCCCGCCGTCGCGCCCGGCGCGGTCGTGAGCGTTCCCGGCCATCCCGGCCGCTGGCGCGTCGAGGACTGGGAATGGCGCGCCCAGGGCGTCGAGCTGACCCTCACCCGCCTGCCGCCCTCGGCCCTGGCCGCGGCCGAGCCGCCGGGCGGCGACCCGGGCCGGCCCAACCTGCCCGCCGACGCCCTGCTCGCGCCCACTGCGCTCGCCGCCTTCGAGCTGCCATGGGACGGGACCGGCGCGGGCGATTCGCCTGCCCTCTTCGCCGCCGCCTCGTCGAGCGGGGCGGGGTGGAAGGGCGCGGCGCTCTACGTCGACCACGGCGACGGCCAGCTCGCCCCGCTCGGCGCGACCGGACGGACCCGCGCAGTGCTGGGCACGGCCCTGACGGTCCTGCCGCCCGCCTCCCCGCTGCTGGCGGATCGCGGCTCGGCGCTGACCGTCGCCTTGCTCGCGCCCAACCTGATGCTGATCGATGCAACCGCGCGCCAGCTCGCCCAGGGCGCCAACCGCGCGCTGGTCGGCGAGGAGGTGATCCAGTTCGGCCGGGCGGTGCCGCTCGGCGGCGGGGTCTGGCGGCTCGACCAGCTCCTGCGCGGGCGCGGCGGCACCGAGGGCGCAATCGCCGCCCACGGGCCGGACGAAGCCTTCGTCCTGCTCGACGGCACCCCGGTCGCGCTCGACCCCGCGCTCGTCGGCACGGCGCCCGAGGCGCGAATCGCCGCCCTGGGCCTGGCCGACGATGTGCCCGCCGCCAGCACCATCGCCGGCCGGGGCGTCACCCTGCGTCCACTGTGCCCGGTCCACCCGCGCCGCGCGGAGACCGCCGGGGGCGGCCTCGCGCTTGCCTGGACCCGCCGCGCGCGCGGCGCCTGGCTCTGGCCCGACGGCGTCGACGCCCCGCTGAACGAGCAGGGCGAGGCCTACGAGGTCGGCTACGGCCCGGCCGAGGCCCCGCTCGCGCGCTGGACCACCGCCGTCCCCCGCCTGGACCTTGCCCCCGCGACCCTTGCCGACCTGGCCGCGGCCCTGCCGGGCGGGTCGTTCCACGTCCGCCAGATCGGCAGCCACGCCCGGTCCGAGCCGCTGCTGCTGGCCCACCTCGCCTGATTCCCCTTTTCTCCACGGAGCCTGCCATGAGCGAACCCTTGTCCTTCGATTCCGCCACCCCCCGCTATGCCCTGCCCCTGCTGTTCGCCGGGCAGTCCCAGAAGGAGTTCTACGTCAACGAGGCCCATGCCCTGGCCGACGCGCTGCTCCACTGCGCGGTCGAGGGCCTGGCCGACGCCCCGCCGCCCGACCCGGCCGAAGGCGCCTGCTGGCTGGTCGGCGATACCCCCACCGGCGCCTGGACCGGCCAGGCCGGCAAGCTCGCCAGCCGCCAGCCCGGCGGCTGGCTGTTCGTCGCCCCGCGCGACGGAATGAGCCTGCTCGATCGCGTCAGCGGCCAGACCCTGCGCTATCGCGGCGGCTGGATCGCGCCCGCGGCCCCGGCCGCCCCCACGGGCGGGACCACCATCGACGCGGAGCTGCGCGCGGCCTTCGGCGTTCTGGTGGAAGCCCTTGCCGAGGCTGGGATTTTCCCGGCAACATGACGGGAACCGATGGGCGCGTCCGTCGTTTGCGGGGCTGGGCAGGGAATCCGGCCGAATATTCTTGTCACAACGGGCTCATTTCGCGACATTTTTGCAACAGTTTGTATAATTTGGTCGCTTGCATGGGCTGATTGTAAAAGATAGACGTGTGCGACACTCGGTGATCTAAATCGCTAGAAGGGGAATAATAATGCGGAAAATGGTCCTCGGTTTGGCGCTGGCCTCGTCGGCCCTCGCCACGCCTGCCTTGGCACGTGAAAAGGCCTGGTACGTCGAGCTCGATGCCGGCGCGACCATCGTCGAGAACGCCGACTATCGTACTCGTCCGGGCGGCGTCCTCAGCGGCACTGTCGACACCGATGTCGGCTACGACTTCGGTGGCATCGTCGGTTACGACTTCGGTCCGTTCCGCCTCGAGACCGAAGCGTCGTACAAGCGCGTCGGCAACAACCGCAACATCTCGCCGAACGGCGCCATCACCTCGGGCCTGACCGGCCACACCGACGCCCTGAGCTTCATGGTCAACGGCCTGGTCGACTTCGGTCCCGATGACGGCCTCCAGGGCTTCGTCGGCGGCGGCGTCGGCGTCGCCCGCGTGAACGTGGTCGAAGGCGGCGTCATCAACGATTCCGACAGCGGCTTCGCCTGGCAGCTCCTTGCGGGCGTGCGCTATCCGGTCAGCGACCGTGTCGACATCGGCCTGAAGTATCGCTTCTTCAACGTCGACAACGTCGACGTGGTGGACCTGGGCGGCACCGGCCTGCGCGGCCGCTACCGTTCGCACTCGGCGCTGTTCACGCTGGCGTACAACTTCGGCGAGCCGGCTGCTCCGCCGCCTCCCCCGCCGCCTCCGCCGCCCCCGCCGCCGCCTCCCCCGCCGCCGCCTCCGCCGCCCCCGCCGGTCGCGGTCTGCAACAAGGGCCCCTACATCGTGTTCTTCGACTGGGATAAGTCGGACATCACGCCCGAGGCCGCGTCGATCCTCGACAGCGCCGTCCAGGCCTATGGCTCCTGCGACAACGTGCCGATCATGCTGGCCGGCTATGCCGACCGCTCGGGCTCGGCCCAGTACAACGTCGGCCTCTCGGCCCGCCGCAACGCGTCGGTCCGCGCCTACCTGACCTCGCACGGTGTCGCCGACGGCGCCATCACCAGCCAGGCCTTCGGCGAGACGAACCCCCGCGTTCCCACCGCCGACGGCGTGCGCGAGCTCCAGAACCGCCGGGTGGAAATCACCTACGGTCCGGGTTCGGGCAACTAAGCCTCAAGGCTGCGCCAAACACACGAAAGGGGCCGGAGAAATCCGGCCCCTTTTTCGTTGTCCTTCATGAGCCTTGCGGCCTATCCCCAGGCAGGGGGCCAGGCAGGCATTACGCCACGATGCAAGCGATCCTGAAGGAGACCACGATGACACGACCGATCCCGGCAATTGCGGGAACCGCGCTCGCCCTGGCATTCGCCGGCGCCGCCGCGGCGGCCACGCCCGCTCCCCTCGCCACCGGCACCTTCGCCACCGCCTCCGGCGCGGCGGCCGGAACCGCCACGATCGTTCCCCAGGCCGGCGGCAACCCGGTCCTACACGTCAAGGTGTCCGGCCTTCCGGCCGGGGTCCACGGCGTCCACATCCATGCGGTCGGCCAGTGCGAAGGCCCCGCCTTCACCACGGCGGGCGGCCACCTCAATCCGGCCGGGCACCAGCACGGCAAGGACAATCCGGCCGGGATGCACCTCGGCGACCTGCCGAACATGACCGTCGACGCGCAAGGCAACGGCGAGCTGACCCAGGCCATGCCCGTCGATGCCGCCACCCTGCGCGCGCAACTGTTCGATGCCGACGGCGCGGCCGTGGTGGTCCACGCCAAGGCCGACGACTACCGGACCGATCCGTCCGGCAACAGCGGCGACCGGATCGCCTGCGCCGTGCTCAAGGCCGGCTAGGCAGCATCCTTCATAAGGCGCCGTGTCATGCTGAACTTGTTTCAGCATCCATGGTGCCACCTTGCCCGCCGAAAGACGGCCGCATGGTCACGCCGCCTTCGCGCCATGGATACTGAAACAAGTTCAGCATGACGCAGATGGTGAGAGCGGGAGTGAGGCGGAAATGCCTTAGAAATCCGCCGCGTAGGTGGTCGGATCGACCGCTCCGGCGCGGCTGAAGCCTTCGCGGCGCAGCCGGCAGCTATCGCATAGCCCGCAGGCGCGCCCGTCGGGCTGCGGGTCGTAGCACGACCAGCTCATTCCCGGATCGAGCCCGAGCCGCACCGCCTCGCGCACGATCTCGGCCTTGCCGAGGTATTGCAGCGGCGCATGGATCACGAAGGGATTGCCCTCGGCGCCGGCCTTGGTCGCCAGCGTCGCCAGGTCGGCGAAGGCGGCGATGAATTCGGGGCGGCAGTCGGGATAGCCCGAATAGTCGAGCGCGTTGACCCCGATGTGGATGTCCCGCGCGCCGAGGCTCTCGGCCCAGGCCAGGGTCAGCGACAGGAACACGAGGTTGCGCGCCGGCACGTAGGTCACGGGGATCTCCGGCCCGACGCCTTCCTTGGGCACGGCGATGTCATCGGTCAGCGCCGAACCGCCGAACTGCCGGAGGTCGAGCGGCAGGATCACGTGGCGCTCGGCGCCGAGCGCCGCGGCGATGGTCCGCGCCGCCTCGATCTCGCGGCGGTGGCGCTGGTTGTAGTCGATCGTCAGGGCGAACAGGCGATAGCCCGCCTCGCGAGCCAGGCCGGCGACCACCATCGAATCCAGCCCGCCGGAAAGGAGGACGACCGCGCTGCGCCCGGTCCCTGGTGCTGCTTGCTGCATCGCCGCGCGCTAGACCCTGGCGCGCCGGCTGGCAACAACCCCGGACCCGGCGCTGGTCAGGGCGCGCAATCGCCGACCCGCTTGCCTTCGGCGACGAAGTTGAACGGCAGCCCCTCGGCGATGCCCTGGGCCTCGATCCGCACCGAGCTTTCGGATTCGCGGCGGATATGGGTCCGGCCGTAGCCGCGCCCGCGGCAGGTATATTGCACCGTTACGTCGTTGGGCTCATCCGCGACGACGAAGCGCTCGCACTGCTGCTGGGGATGGCGGAGCTGGATCAGGCGGCGGCCGTCCTGGACGCAGAGCCGCTCGACCTCGGGGGTGTCGCGGGTCCGCAGTTCCCACCGGCCGCCCTCGATGCGGTCGAGCATCCCGAGCGACCCGCGGGACGGCGGCGCGCTCCGGGCGAAGGGCGAATGCTGGGCGAGCGCCGGCAGGGCGCCTCCGCCCAGCGCGATAACCGTCACCGCAATTGCCATGATCGCCGAACGCACCTTCAAAGCCCCTTGCCTGCGCGGGTTTACCCGCCGCCGGCTAAACGGACTCGGCCGGGCGGCGAATTGTATCATTTTCTCAAACGTCGACCAAGTGTGCAAATATAGAGACGAAACGAGGGTTATAGAGCGATCGCGAACTGTTTTGAGCAGAATGCGCAGTCGATGCCGATCAGGCCGTCATCGTCGCGCATGTCCACACGATCCTCCTCGGGGAACTTGGCGAGCACCTGCTCGTAATGCTCGACCGAGCAGCGGCAGCCGCGCGCGAGGCGGACGCCGCCCTGGACGCGGACCTCGCGCTCGTCGTGGAACAGCCGCCAGACCAGCGCCTCGAGCGACAGGGCGGGATCGACCAGCTCGTCGTGCCGGGTCGAGCCGGCCAGGGTCGCGACATGCTCCCACTCGGGATGGTCCATCCGCACGTGGAGGCGCATCCGGCCCTCCTCGCCCTCGGCGAGATGCTGGACCAGCAGGCCGCCGGCGACGCAGCGGTCGCCCGCGCAGCGCACGCCGATCCGCAGCAGGGTCGGCACCTGCTCGGACTGGGCGAAGTAGTCCTGGCAGCAGGCCGCCAGGGTGTCGCCCTCCAGCGGCACGATCCCCTGGTAGCGCTGGCCGCTGGAGGCGAGGTCGAAGGTGATCGCGAGATAGCCCTGGCCGAACAGCGCATAGAGCGAGGGATTGGCGCCGAGCATGGACAGCCGCTCGGCATCGTGGCGCACATAGCCGCGCAGCTCGCCCGAGCGGTAGTCGCAGACCAGCAGGTCGACGATCCCGCCCTCGGCCTGGACCTGCATGGTGAGCTGGCCCTGGGAATCCTCGTCGGCGCCTTCCTTGAGCAGCGAGCCGATCAGCGCGCAGATCACCAGCGCCTCGGCCAGCAGGTTGCGGATCGCCGGCGGATAGGCGTGGGCCGAGAGAATCTCGTCGAGCAAGGGCCCCAGCCGCACCGCGCGGCCGCGCGCGTGCATGTCGGGGATGGTGAAGGCCAGGACCTGGTCGAAGCCCGTCTCGTCGTCGGGGACCGGGCCCGTCATCGCGCGCCGCTCATAGCTGGCCCAGGGCCCAGCGCAGCACGGACTTCTGGGCGTGGATGCGGTTCTCCGCCTCGTCCCAGACGGCCGAGGCCGGGCTGTCGATCACCGCGTCGGTCACTTCCTCGCCGCGGTGGGCGGGCAGGCAGTGCATGAACGCCGCGCCGGGCACCGCCGCGGCCATCAGCGCCTCGTCGACCTGATAGGGCTGCATCGCGGCGACCTGCGCCTCGCCGCCCGCCTGGCCCATCGAGACCCAACAGTCGGTGACGACGACCTGGGCCCCGGCCACGGCCTCGCGCGGGTCGCGGGTGAAGCGGATGTCGGCGCCGGCGGCCCGCGCCCGTTCGACGAAGCGCGCGTCGGGCTCATAGCCCTCGGGCCCGCCGACGCGGATCGTGAACTTCATCAGCCCGGCCGCCTCGATCAGCGAGTTGAGCACGTTGTTGCCGTCGCCAAGCCAGGCCATCTGGAGGCCGGGCAGGGCAATGCCGCGCTCGACGATGGTCAGCAGGTCGGCCATGATCTGGCAGGGGTGCGACTGGTCGGTGAGCCCGTTGATCACCGGGACGCTGGCGTAATGGGCCAGCTCCTCGATCTTGGCGTGATCGTCGGTGCGGATCATGATCGCGTCGACCATCCGGCTCAGCACCCGCGCGGTGTCGGCCACGGTCTCGCCGCGGCCGAGCTGGGTCGAGCCCGCCTCGAGGATGATCGCGCTGCCGCCCAATTGGCGCATCGCCATGTCGAACGAGACGCGGGTGCGGGTCGAGTTCTTCTCGAAGATCATCGCCAGGACATGGCCGGCGAGCGGCGCGTCGGCGTCGGGCCGGCCCTTGGGCCATGTCGCCCGCGCCGCCTTCCGGTCGAGCGCGTCGTTCAGCATGGCCGCGACGGCATCGCCGCCCGCGTCGGAAAGGTCGAGGAAGTGCCGGGTCATTTGCCTGTGGGCTCCTGCGGATAGCTGGCGGCGCCGGCCGACAGCTTGTCCATGAATTCGTCGATGTGGCTATCGTCGATGACGAGCGGCGGCACGATCCGCAGCGTGTTGTCGCCGCCCGAGACCGTCAGCAGGCCGTGGCTGTCGCGCAGGTGCTCGACCAGCGCGCGCGGCTCGACCTTGAGCTTGAGGCCGAGCAGCAGGCCGCGCCCGCGCACCTCCTCGAACAGCTCGGGGTAGTTGCCGATGAACTGCTCCAGCCGGCTGACCAGCTTGGCGCTCTTGTCGCGGACGTTGGCGAGGATGTCCTCGGCCGCGAAGGCGTCGAGCACGGCCTCGCCCGCGGCCATGGCCAGCGGGTTGCCGCCGTAGGTCGAGCCGTGGGCGCCGATCACCATGCCCCGCGCCGCCTTCTCGGTGGCGAGGCAGGCGCCGAGCGGGAAGCCGCCGCCGATGCCCTTGGCCGCGGCGACCACGTCGGGGACCACGCCGTACTGCTCATGGGCGAAGAAGGTGCCGCTGCGGCCGTAGCCGCACTGGACCTCGTCGAGGGCGAGGATCAGGTCGTGCTCGTCGCACAGCGCGCGCAGGCCGCCGAGGAACTCCTGCGTGGCGACGCGGATGCCGCCCTCGCCCTGGATCGGCTCGACCAGGAAGCCCGCGGTGTTCGGGCCGATCGCCGCCCGGGCGGCGTCGAGGTCGTTGAACTCGACGTACTTGAAGCCCGGCAGCAGCGGCAGGAAGCCCTTGTGCATCTTCTCCTGGCTGGAGGCGCTGATCGTCGCCAGGGTCCGGCCGTGGAAGGCCTGGTTGAAGGTGACGATCTCGAACCTGTCGGCATTGCCGCCATGCTGGTGATAGGCGCGGGTCGCCTTGATCGCGCATTCCACCGCCTCGGCCCCGGAATTGGTGAAGAACACCGTGTCGGCGAAGGTCAGGTCGACCAGCCGCTGGGCCAGGCGCTCGCCCTGCGGGCTGCCGTAGAGGTTCGAGCAATGCATCAGCGTCTCGGCCTGGCGCTGGATCGCGCCGATCAGGCCCTTGTGCGAATGGCCGAGCGCGTTGACCGCGATGCCGCTGGCAAAATCGAGCGCGCGGCGGCCGTCATCGCCGATCAGGTGGCAATGCTCGCCGCGGACGGGCCGGAACCCGCACCGGGGATAGACAGGCATCAGCGGAGTGATCGACATGGTTGTATTCCTTCGTATTCCTGAACGTACCGGCCCGATGGACCGACCGCGCGGCAATCGGGCGGGGAAACGCAAACGACAAATGGCGGCTTCCCGGCCATGCCGCGGAAGCCGCCATTCGCGCTTGCCTATGCTGTCGCTTGCCCCCGGTCAAACCCGGGAACAGGTGCGGGCAGGATCAACCCTGAAGCGGCACCAGGTTGACCGCCGAGTACTTGCCTCGTCGATCGACTTCGATGTCGAATTCGAGCTTGTCGCCTTCGTTCAGCGCCCGCAGGCCCGACCGCTCCACCGCGCTGATGTGCACGAAAGCGTCCGGCTGGCCGTCATCGCGGGTGATGAAGCCGAAGCCCTTCATCGAGTTGAAGAACTTGACCGTGCCGGTCGCCTTCTCGCCGGTCAGCTCGCGCTGCGGCGCGGCCTCGCGCTTCTCGACGGGGATGACGTCGCCGACGACCTGGAGGTCGCTGGCCGAAATCTTGCCACCGCGGTCGACCAGGTTGAACTCGAGCTGCTGGCCCTCGGCCAGGCCTTCGAGGCCCGCACGCTCGACCGCGCTGATGTGGACGAACACGTCCTCGCCGCCGTCCTCGCGCTGGATGAAGCCGAAGCCCTTGCCGGAGTTGAAGAACTTGACGACACCCTTGCCCGTGCCGACGACCTGGGCCGGCATTCCGCCGCCGCGCGGGCCGCCGCCGAAGCCGCCGCCGCCACCGCCGCGCGGACCGCCGCCGAAGCCACCGCGATCGCCGCCGCCGAAACCGCCGCGATCACCGCCGAAGCCACCGCGCGGGCCGCCGCCGCCGAAGCGATCACCGCCACCGAAGCCGCCACCGCCTGCGAACCGGCCGAAACCGCCCTCTTCCCCGAAACCATCTCGCTTGACCCTGCCCCTGCCGCGTCGTCCTCGATCAAAACCCATATACTCGAACGTACCTTCTTCGCCCTTGACCAGTCGTCCAGCGCACGGACGGGATGCGCCGGACCCAAGGACGAACGACCGCAGAAGCGGCCGAAATCCCCCTATGCTTGCCCGCATATACCAAAAACGCGAATGACGCGAATAAAATCGCGGGTACGAACCGTTACCACGGAAGTATTGCGAAGGGGTTGCAGAGTCGTCCGCCCGCCGATTCGTCGTCGTCCGGAGGTGACGCCTTGCGAGCCGGCGAGGAGCTTGGCACAAGGCCCGTCCATGGACCTTCTCAGCCTGCTCGCCGATCCCGCAGCCTGGGTCGCGCTGTTCACCCTGATCGTGCTCGAGGTCGTGCTCGGCATCGACAACCTGGTGTTCATCGCCATCCTCTCCAACAAGCTGCCCGAGCACCAGCAGCAGAAGGCGCGGCGGCTGGGCCTGGCCCTGGCCCTGGCGATGCGGATCGGCCTGCTCCTGCTGATCGGCTGGATCGTCACCCTGCAACAGCCATTGTTCGACCTCGGCATCCGGGGCGCGCCGGGTGCTCACGGCGAGCCCGGGTTCGAGACCGCCTTCTCGGGCCGCGACTTGATCCTGCTCGCCGGCGGCCTGTTCCTGCTGTGGAAGGCGACCAGCGAGATTCACCACGCGATGGACCCGGAGGAAGACAGCGGCGCGCTGCTCGATCCCGATACCTACGATCCCAAGGGCGGGGTGGTGCGGATCGCCTTCTCCGCGGCGATCGCGCAGATCATCGCGCTCGACCTCGTCTTCTCGATCGATTCGATCCTTACCGCGGTCGGCATGACCGATGAGGTGCCGATCATGATCGCCGCCGTGGTCATCACCGTGGGGGTGATGATGGTCGCCTCCGATCCGCTCGCCCGGTTCATCGAGAAGAACCCGACGCTGGTCATGCTGGCCCTGGCCTTCCTGGTGATGATCGGCGTGGTGCTGATCGCCGACGCCTTCGGCGTGCATATCCCCAAGGGCTACATCTACGCCGCGATGGGCTTTTCCGCCGCGGTCGAGACGCTCAATATCATCGCCCGCAACCGCCGCGCGCGGAAACGGGCCGCCTAGGAGTTCGAGAGCCATGTTCCGCAAAGTGACCGACGGCCTTTTCGCCAGCCCGCAGATCGGCCTGGAGGACGTGGCCGAGGCCAAGGCCCTGGGCGTGACCCTGGTCATCAACAACCGCCCCGAGGGCGAGAGCGACGACCAGGTGCCGGGGCCGGAGATCGAGGCGGCCGCGCGCGCCGCGGGGATGGACTACCTGGCGATCCCCGTGACCCATGCCGGCTTCAGCGAAGGCCAGGTCGAGGCCATGGCCGAGGCCCTGGCGAACAGCGCCGGGCCGGTGCTCGCCTATTGCCGCTCGGGCACCCGCTCGACCCTGCTCTGGGCGCTGGCCGAGGCGAGCCGCGGCGGCCAGCCCGAGCGGATCGCCGCCCAGGCCGCCCAGGCCGGCTACGACATGGCCGCGATCCGCCCGCTGGTCGACATGCTGGCGGCCGGGCGGAAGTAGCCTCCTCCCTCCCCATTCCAACGACGGACGCAAAAAATGGGCCGGAGCGGCTGGCTCCGGCCCTGAGGTGGTGTTCGCAGGAGGAACATCGGATGGCGGGACCGGGAGGGGAGGAGAGGAGGAAATCCCGGTCCCGCCAAACTCTTGGACTTCAGTAGTTGTAGGCGCGCTCGCCGTGCTCGCCGAGGTCGAGGCCTTCGCGTTCGACCTCCTCGGAGACCCGGAGGCCGGTGAGGGCCTTGGCGAGGAAGATCGCGATCGCGGTGCCGACAGCGGCCCAGACGATCGTCGTGGCTACCGCCGCGATCTGGACGCCGAGCTGGGCGCCGATGCCCACGGAGCCGTCGCCGGGCCCGCCGAAGACCGGGGCATAGACGATGGCCGTGCCGATGGCGCCGATCATGCCGCCGACGCCGTGGATGCCGAAGGTATCCAGCGCGTCGTCATAGCCGAGCATGGGCTTGAGCTTGCTCACCGCGAAGAAGCAGATGATCGAAGCGACGGCGCCCAGGACGATCGCGCCGAACGGGCCGGAGTTGCCCGCCGCGGGGGTGACTGCGACCAAGCCGGCGATGATGCCCGAGCAGAAGCCGAGCGCCGAGCCCTTGTGACCTATCAGGCGCTCGGCGAGCATCCAGACGAGGCCGGCCGAGGCGGTGGCGACGAAGGTGTTGATCATGGCCAGCGAGGCGGAGCCGTTGGCTTCGAGCGCCGAACCGGCGTTGAAGCCGAACCAGCCCACCCACAGCAGGCCGGTGCCGATGCCCGTCATGGTCAGCGAGTGCGGCGCCATGATTTCCTTCGGATAACCGATCCGCTTGCCGAGCATGATGCAGGCGACCAGCGCCGACACGCCCGAATTGATATGGACGACGGTGCCGCCGGCGAAATCCAGCGCGCCCATCTTGAAGAACTTGCCGCTGCTGGCCCAGACCATGTGCGCGATCGGGAAATAGACGATCGTCAGCCAGACAAGCGCGAAGACCATGACCGCGGAGAACTTCATCCGCTCCACCACCGATCCCAGGACCAGGGCGATGGTGATCGCTGCGAAGGTCATCTGGAAGCAGACGAAGACGTATTCCGGTATGGCCACGCCTTTGGTGAAGGTTGCCGCGGTGGTGGCCGCGCTGACGCCGTGGAGGAAGACCTTGTCGAAGTTGGAGACGAACTGCTGGATGAACGCACCCGAATAGTCGTTTCCGAAGGCCATCGAATAGCCCCAGGTGACCCAGACCAGCATGGCGAGCGCGGCGACCGCGCCGACCTGGGTCATGACCGAGAGCATGTTCTTGGAGCGGACGAGGCCGCCGTAGAACAGCGCGAGGCCGGGGAGGATCATGGCCAGGACCAGGATCGTCGAAGTCATCATCCAGGCGGTATCGCCCTTGTCGACGGTCGGAGCGGCGGCGGCGGCAGCCTCCAGCGCGAATGCGGCGGAGGCGGTGAAGAGCGAAGCGCCCAAGGCAGCCGAGCCGCAGAGAATCTTGCGGATCATGGTGGTTTCCCCCTTGATGTCGGGCCCGCTCACAGCGCGGTGTCCCCGGTTTCGCCGGTGCGGATGCGCGTGGCGGAGGCGAGGTCGAGAACGAAGATCTTGCCGTCGCCGATGGCTTCGGTGCTGGCGGTCTGCTGGATGGTCTCGACGATCTGCGGCGCCAGGCTGTCGCTCGCGGCGATCTCCAGCTTCACCTTGGGCAGCATGTTCGTCGAATATTCGGCGCCGCGGTAGATCTCGGTCTGCCCCTTCTGCCGCCCGAAGCCCTTGACCTCCGAGACGGTCATGCCCGCCACGCCGAGGGCGCCGAGCGCCTCGCGCACTTCGTCGAGCTTGAAGGGCTTGATGATGGCGATGATGAATTTCATGCCGATCCCCTATTAGCCAGCCGGCCCCATGCCGGCTTGCCTTACGGATCAGCAAGGAGCGTGCCAGTTTACGATTCGGTAGGGATTCCGGGCGCGGCCATCGATGCTGCACCTGCGAGCAGCAGATGCGTCGCCCGAATCTTCAGCATTTGCCTAATTTTTAGGCAGGGTCAGCCGGGCGAGGACGGGCAGGTGGTCCGAGGCGACCGCGGCGAGCGCGCTGTGGTGCACGGCGCATTCGACGCCCTCCCAGCAATCCGAGACCACGATCCGGTCGAGCTGGGCGACCGGCCGGCGCGAGGGGAAACTGCGCCCCGGGGTGAGCAGCCGCCAGGGCGCGGTGAACTCGCGGAAGCAGCCGCCGTGGCGCGACCATTCGTTGAAGTCGCCCATCAGCACGGCGGGGTGGTCCCCGTCGCAGCGGGTGACGTGGTCGAGCACGGTGCGGACCTGCTGGCGACGGCGCAGGCCCGACAGGTCGAGGTGCATCCCGACCCCCCGGATCGCCCGCCCCTCGACCACGAGGTCGGCGCGGATCGCCCCGCGCGGCTCCAGCGTCGGCAGCGGGACCATGTCCGCCGAAGCGATCTCGATCCCGCGCCGGACCAGCAGGGCGTTGCCGTGCCAGCCCATCGAATCCGGCCGGCCGAGGTGGCCGTGGTCGATCGGCACGGCGCGATAGGGCGTATGCTCGTCGAGCATCTGGCGCGGCAGGACCCCCGCCCGCTCGCCGAACCGGCGGTCCGCCTCCTGGAGCGCAATGACATCGGCGTCCAGCTCGCGCAGCACGGCGACGATCCGGTCCGGATCGCGCCGCCGGTCGAGCCCCACGGCCTTGTGGATGTTGTAGCTGGCGACGGTGAGCTGCACGGTTCGGGAAAGCTAGGCATCTTGTCGCCACCCGGCAATCCCTCCACAATCGCCGGGCCGACCGCTACGGAGCGGAGGCGACGGGAGAACGAGGATGCCGCTGAAGGTGATCGGCGCGGGCTTCGGCCGCACCGGAACGCTGTCGCTCAAGACCGCGCTGGAGATGCTCGGCTTCGGCCCCTGCCACCACATGACCGAGGTGCTCGACGATCTCGACCGGCAGGGCCCGCTGTGGAACCGCGTGGTCGCGGGCAAGGGCGCCGACTGGGACGCGGTCTTCGCCGGATACCAGGCCACGGTCGACTGGCCCGGCTGCCACTATTGGGCCGAGCTGGCGGCGCACTATCCCGAGGCCAAGGTCATCCTGACCTTGCGCGATCCCGCCAGGTGGTACGCCAGCATGAAGGAGACGATCTTCGCTGCGCCGGCCAGCCGCTGGATCATGCTGCTGCTGCGGGTGATCCGCCATCCGATGCGCTTCGGGCACGCGATCATCACCCAGCGGACCTTCGGCTTCGACCAGAGCGAGGCCAATGCCGTGGCCGTGTTCGAGCAGCACAACGCCGCGGTGCGCCGCGGCATCGCGCCCGACCGCCTGCTCGAATTCGACGTGCGCCAGGGCTGGGAGCCGCTCTGCGCCTTCCTCGGCGTGCCGGTTCCGGACGCCCCCTTCCCGCGCACCAACGACCGCGAGGAGTTCCAGCGCCACGCCGAGAAGGCGCGGAACGCGGGGCGGAGGAAGCAGGTGGCCTGAAAGGCTCCGTTACCGTTCCTTGGTCGCGCTGAAGGTCAGCTCGGGGTTGCGCTCCTGCTGGTAGCCGACATCCCAGGCGGACTTGGCCAGGAACACCGGGTCGCCATCGCGGTCCTTGGCGAGGCTGGACTTGTTGAAGTCGGCGAAGCCCTTCATCGCCGCGTCGCTGCCCTTGAGCCAGCGCGCGGTGTCGAAGGGCGCGGGCTCGAGCACGGCGGCGACCTTGTATTCGGCCTCCAGCCGGCTGACCAGCACGTCGAGCTGGAGCTGGCCGACCACGCCGACGATCCACTGTGCGCCGATCTCCGGATAGAACACCTGGATCACGCCTTCCTCGCTGAGGTCGTCGAGCGCCTTACGAAGCTGCTTGGTCTTGGTCGGGTCCTTGAGCACGACGCGGCGCAGGATCTCGGGCGCGAAGTTGGGCAGACCGGTGAAGCGGACCTCGTTCTTCTCGCTCAGCGTGTCGCCGACGCGCAGGGTGCCGTGGTTGGGGATGCCGATGATGTCGCCGGGCTCGGCAGTGTCGGCGATCTCGCGGTCCTGGGCGAAGAACAGGATCGGCGAATGGACCGCGATCGGCTTGCCCAGGGCCGAAGGCGTCAGCTTCATGCCCCGGCGGAAGGTGCCCGAGACCAGCCGCATGAAGGCGATGCGGTCGCGGTGCTGCGGGTCCATGTTGGCCTGGACCTTGAAGATGAAGCCCGTGACCTCGCCGCGGTCCGGGGCGATCTCGCCCGCCTCGCTCGGCTGCGGGCGCGGCGGCGGGGCATAGCGGGCGATCGCCTCGATCAACTCGGTCACGCCGAAGTTCTTGAGCGCCGAGCCGAAATAGACCGGGGTGAGGTCGCCGTGGCGATAGGCGGCGAGGTCGAATTCGGGATAGCCGGCCTGCGCCAGCTCCGCCTCCTGGGCCACCTCGGGCGGCAGCTCGGCCCGTTCCCGCTTGCCAAGGAACTCGCGGCTGTCGCCCTCTGGCCGGCTGATCTCGCCGCTGGCGAAGTCGAGCACGCCCTCGAAGGTGCCGCCCATGCCGACCGGCCAGGACATCGGCACGACGTCGAGCGCCAGGGCATCGGCCACCTCGTCCAGTGTCTCGAACGGCGAGCGCCCCTCGCGGTCGACCTTGTTGACGAAGGTGATGATCGGCACCGAGCGCATCCGGCAGACCTCGAACAGCTTGCGGGTCTGCGGCTCGATGCCCTTGGCCGCGTCGATCACCATGATCGCCGAATCGACCGCGGTCAGGGTGCGGTAGGTGTCCTCGGAAAAGTCCTCGTGACCCGGGGTATCGAGCAGGTTGAAGGTGATGATCGTCCCGTCAGGATTGGCGCGCTCGAAGGTCATCACGCTCGACGTGACCGAGATGCCGCGCTGCTGCTCGATCTTCATCCAGTCCGACCGCGCCCGCCGCGCCTGGCCGCGCGCCTTGACCTCGCCCGCGAGGTGGATCGCGCCGCCCTGCAGCAGCAGCTTCTCGGTCAGCGTGGTCTTGCCCGCGTCGGGGTGGGAGATGATGGCGAAGGTGCGGCGGGTGGAGGCCGGGGGCGTCGAGGTCATGGCCCGCGCGGTTAGCGCCGATGCCCCGCCCCGTCCATGCCCGCGTCACCGATCGGGACCTGTTAGCCATTGCCTAAGCATTTTGCGCGAAACAGCACCGATTGCGAGGGCTGCGAAGGGGGTGGGCATGCGCAGGTTTCTGACGGCGGTGGCGCTGACGGTCGCCGTCGCGGGGTGCAACCAGGGCAAGACCTATCCGCTGCCCGCGGACAAGGTCCGCAACACGCTGCTCTCGCTGCGGCTGCCCCCGGTCCTGATGTCGAGCAACCTCGCCGGCGGGACGATGGTCACGCGGACCGGCGAGAACGGGGTGCGCTGGACGATCCTCGGCCGCGACAGCAGGGCAATGATGTCGTTCGTCGCGGCGGTCGATCCGGTCTCGGCAAGCGAGACCCGCGTCACCGTCTCCGCCGAGCCCGCGAAGGACAACGGCACGGTCGCCAGGAACATGGCCGAGAACCCGGCGGTGGTGAAGCTGTTCACCAAGGCGATGACCGAGCAGATCGGCGCCAAGCTGGAGAACCGCCCGTTCAACATGGCCGCGATCCAGAGCGAGATGATGGCCGCCGCGATCGCCACCATGCCCAAGATGCAGAACGAGGCGATGAAGCGCGCGAGCGAGTTCCAGAAGGCGGAAAGCGAGATGTACGAGTCCGGCCCGGTCGCACGGCCGGGGATGCCCGACAACCAGTTGGGGCGGCGTTCGTACTGATCGGGAAGCCCGGCCCCAGCTACCCCCGCAACTGCGCGCCCAGCTTGGCGGCGGCGGCCGTCACCTTGTCGGCGATGTCCTTAAGGTCCGCCTCACCGTAACTCTTGTCGCCCGGCTGGAGCGTGACCTCGATCGCCAGCGACTTGTGCCCCTCGGGCACGCCGGCGCCGCGGAAGTCGTCGAACAGGCGCGCGGCGACGATGTTCGCCTTGTCGGCGGCGCGGACCACGCGGACGAGGTCGCCCGCCGGCAACTCGGCCGGGACCAGGAAGGCGAAGTCGCGCGTCACCGCCTGGAGCGCGGGCGGCGCATAAGCGGTGCGGGCGAAGCCCCCCCCTTGCGTATTGGCTGCGCCGCGCTTCGCCGGGATCGCGTCGAGGAACAGCTCGACCGCCGCGACGGGAACGGCCAGGTCGAAGGCCTTGAGCGTCGCCGGGTGCAGCATCCCGAAGCGGGCCAGCACGGTCTTGGGCCCGAGCTGCAGCGTGGCCGACTGGCCGGGATGGAACTGGCCACCCGCCTCCCCCATCACCTGCAGCGAATCGACCGGCGCACCGGCCTCGGCCAGCAGGGCCAGGGCCTCGGCCTTGGCGTCGAAGGCGTCGAAGCTCACGGCCTTGCCCGTAGCGTGGCCGCGCGGGGTCTTCTCGCCGGCCAGGACCACGGCGAGCGACAGGCGCTCGTCGCTCTTGCCGCCCTCGCCGCGCAGGTAGCGGCGGCCGATCTCGAACAGCCGCAACCCGGCCGCGCCGCGATCAACGTTGCGGCGCGCGGCCGAAAGCAGCCCGGGCAGCAGCGAGGGGCGCATGACCTTCATGTCCTCGCTGATCGGGTTGGCGAGGACCCAGAGGCCATCCCCGGAATCCTTCACGCCCTCGGCGAAGGCTTCCGCCTCGGCCTGGGGCAGGAACGACCAGGTCACGGCCTCGTGGCTGCCCCGCGCCGCGGCGGCGCGGCGCAGGCGGCGCTCCAGCTTCTGCGCGGGCGTCGCGGTCGGCCTGGCGATGCCGTCGGCGCGCGGCAGCGGCACGCTCTCGATCCGGTCGAGGCCGTGGATGCGGACGACCTCCTCGACGATGTCCGGCGCGCCGGCGATGTCGGGACGCCAGCCCGGCGCGGTGACAGCCCATTCCTCGCCCGTTTCGCCGGCGGTGGCGACAATGCAGAAGCCCAGGCTTTCGAGGATCGCCTGCTGGCGCGCCGCGGGCACGTCGACCCCGCCGAGCGTCGCGACGAGCGCGGGGGCATAATGCACGGTCCGCAGGCCCGAGGGCGGCGTTCCGGCGCGGACCACGGCCGAAGCCTCACCGCCGCAGATGCGCAGCACGAGGTCGGTCAGAAGGTCGAGCCCCGCGTCGAGGAACTGCGGGTCGACCCCGCGCTCGAACCGGCCGCGCGCGTCGGAGGTGAGGTTGAGCTTGCGGCCGGTGGCGGCGATCCGCTGCGGGTCGAAATAGGCGATCTCCAGCAGGACGTCGGTGGTTCCCTCGCCGCAGCCGGAATGCTCGCCGCCCATGATCCCGGCGATGTCGTGGACGCCGGCCTGATCGGCGATCCCGGTCATCTCGTGGTCGAGCAGGTAGTGCTTGCCGTTGAGCGCGGTCACGCCCTCGCCGTCGCGCGCCCGCCGCGCGACGACCGCGCCGGTGAGCCGGGCGAGGTCGTAGGCGTGGGCCGGGCGGCCGAAGGCGAGCATGACGTAGTTGGTCACGTCGACCAGGGCCGAGATCGGCCGCATCCCCGCCGCCTTGAGCCGCGCCTGCATCCAGTCGGGCGACTGGCCGTTGGTCACGCTGCGGATCACCCGGCCGTAGAAGGCCGGGCAGCCTTCCGGATCGTCGGTGCGGATCTCGACCGGGCAGTCGAACATGCCCGAGACGGGAACCAGCTCGACCGGCTTCAGCGTGCCGAGCCCGGCGGCGGCGAGGTCGCGGGCAATGCCGTAGACGCCCATGCAGTCGGGCCGGTTGGGAGTGATCGCCACGTCGAAGACCGGATCGGCGCCGTGCCAGTCGGCGAAGGCCGTGCCGACCGGCGCGTCGGCCGGCAGCTCGATGATGCCCTCGTGGTCCTCGCCGAGTTCCAGCTCGCGCGTCGAGCACATCATACCGTTGGACTCGACCCCGCGGATCGCCGACTTCTTCAGCTCGAAGCCGCCCGCCGGCACCACCGCGCCGGGCAGGCCGAGCACGCCGACCAGGCCCGCACGGGCATTGGGCGCGCCGCAGACGACCTGGAGCGGCGGGCCGTCCCCGGTGTCGACCGAGAGGACCTGGAGCTTGTCGGCGTTGGGATGCCGCTCGGCGGTGAGGACCCTGGCGATACGGAAGCCGACGAGCTTCTCGGCCGGATTCTCGACCCCCTCGACCTCC
This sequence comes from uncultured Novosphingobium sp., assembly GCA_938005655.1. Classification (GTDB taxonomy): domain Bacteria; phylum Pseudomonadota; class Alphaproteobacteria; order Sphingomonadales; family Sphingomonadaceae; genus Novosphingobium. The sequence goes on along the minus strand of CALLNA010000256.1, from coordinate 8,006 downwards.
AGGCCGATGGCGTTGAGCCGGGCCGCGATCTGCTCGACCGTCGCCTCGGTATCGAGGAAGTCCTTGAGCCAGGAGAGGGTGAACTTCATGCTGCGGTCCCCACGCCGGCGGAAAGGGTGGGCACGTCGAGCGCCGCGAAGCCGTAATGCGCCAGCCAGCGCCGGTCGCCGTCGAAGAAGGCGCGCAGGTCGTTCATCCCGTACTTGAGCATGGCGAGGCGGTCGACGCCGACGCCGAAGGCGAAGCCCTGCCACTCGTCTGGATCGAGCCCGCCGGCCTCCAGCACCTTGCGGTTAACCATGCCGCTGCCGAGCAGCTCCATCCAGCCGTGGCCGGGCTCGTCGCCGCTGCCGCCGACGACACGACGTCCGCCCTCGAAGGCGAAGCCGGTGTCGACCTCGACCGAAGGCTCGGTGAAAGGGAAGTAGCTCGGGCGCAGGCGCAGGACCACATCGTCCCGCTCGAAGAAGGCCTTGAGCAGGGTCTCCAGCGTCCACTTGAGGTGGCCGAGGTGGATGCCCTTGTCGATCACCAGCCCCTCGATCTGGTGGAACATCGGCGTGTGGGTAGCGTCGCTGTCCGAGCGATAGACCCGGCCGGGGGCGATGATCCGCAAGGGTGCGCCCTGCGCGAGCATGGCCCTGATCTGCACCGGCGAGGTGTGGGTGCGCAGCAGCATCTCACGACCCTCGGCCGAGCGGTCGGGGAAGTAGAAGGTGTCGTGCATCGCCCGCGCCGGATGGCTTTCCGGCATGTTGAGCGCGGTGAAGTTGTGCCAGTCGTCCTCGATCTCGGGGCCGGTGGCGACCGAGAAGCCCATGTCGGCGAAGATCTCGGCCAGCTCGTCCATCACCTGGCTGACCGGGTGGACCGAGCCGCGCGGCGCCTCGGGCGCGGGCAGGGTCAGGTCGATCCGCTCGGCGGCGAGGCGCGCCTCGAGCGCGGCGCCTTCGAGCGCGGCCTTGCGCTCCGCCAGGGTGGCGGTCACGCTCTCGCGCAGGGCATGGATCCTCGGGCCCTCGGCCTGGCGCTCCTCGGGCGACATGCCGCCCAGGGTCTTGAGCAGGCCGGAGATCGAGCCCTGCTTGCCGAGGAACGCCACGCGCAGGCTCTCGACCGTATCGAGGTCCTGCGCCGTCGCGATCCGGCCCAGCGCGTCGCTGCCGAGGGTGTCGATGTCGTTCATGGCGCGCTCCTTAGGGGCGAACCGCCGCGATCGCAATCAGGCGCGCCGCCATCAGCCGCGCCCGTCGGGGCTGTCCAGCGCCTGGACCGCCTGGCCGGCGCGGCGGGCGCGCTCGTGCATCACGGCGTTGAGGATCGGCTTGTCGAGCGCAGCATATTCGCGCGGGGTCATGCCCATGAACTGGCGGAAGTCGCGGACGAACTGGGCCTGGTCGTGGTAGTGCCCGTCGATCGCCCCGATCCACTTGAGCGAGGGATCGAGCATATACTGCGCGAGGCTGCGCATGAAACGCTGGCGGCGCAGCAGCAACTTGGGGCGGAAGCCGAAGGCGCGGTCGCAGATCCGCTCGACCGTGCGCTGGCCGATGCCCGCCTGGGCGACGAGCTGCGAGACCGTGGCCACCTCCGGATCGAGCAGGGCGGCGTGGATCGCCTTGATCCGCGCCTCGTCGGGCACGGGATCGCTCAGCCGGCCGCGGAAATAGGCGGTGATCCGCGCCAGCTCCCCCACCTCGTCGGGCGCGTCGCCGAACAGGCTCGCGGCGAGCGGGGCGAAGCAGGCGAAGGCCGGATGGGTGTGCCCGTCGACCACCGCGTCGGCCAGCTCGATCGCCGGGGCCGGGACGAACTTCGCCCAGCCGAGCGGCAGCAGCCCGATCCCCCACATCCGCGAGCGTTCGATCTCGAACCGCACGGCCCGGCTGCTCGGCCCGGTCGCGGGGAAGGTGGTGCCGGAAAGCTGGGTGCCGTCCTGGCGGTCGGCGACCGGCCGGGCGTCCGCATAGAGCCGCAGGTTGGCCCATTCGGGATGCAGGCGGTCGATCGCGCGCTGTCCCGGAGGCAGGTCGATCTCCACGAAGTAGAACGTGGTGAAGTAGGTCTGCAATTCTGGCGGCGGCATGTAGAACCGCACCTGCACCGGGCAATCGCGCGACACCGAATAACTCCTGCCCCCGAACAGGAGCCCCAGGCGGGATTTACGTGCGAGTCGGGCGCCTGACAACAAAAAGGGCGCGGAAGCCGTGCCCCCGCGCCCTTTTTTGTGGCGATCCGATCGATCAGGCGGCGGGCAGGGCAGCCTTGGCCTGGGCGATCACCGCCGCGAAGACGCCGCCTTCGTTCATGGCGAGGTCGGCCATGATCTTGCGGTCGAGCGTCACCCCGGCGAGCTTCGCGCCGTGGATGAACTGCGAATAGGTCAGGCCTTCGGCGCGGACCGCGGCGTTGATGCGCTGGATCCACAGGGCGCGGAAGCTGCGCTTCTTCACCTTGCGGTCGCGGTAGGCGTACTGCCCGGCCTTCTCGACGGCCTGGCGAGCGACGCGGATCGTGTTCTTCCGGCGGCCGCGGTAGCCCTTGGCCTGTTCCAGAACGTTCTTGTGCTTGGCGCGGGTGGTTACACCCCTCTTGACGCGTGCCATACTACCCTACTCCTCAGTTCAGCCCGTAGGGCGCCCACTTCTTGATCACCTTCGCATCAGCGTCGGAGATCACGTCGGTGCCGCGGTGCTGGCGGATGTACTTGGCGTTGTGGCTGATCAGGCGGTGGCGCTTGCCGACCGCACCGTGCTTGATCTTGCCGGTGGCGGTGAGCTTGAAGCGCTTCTTCACGCCGCTCTTCGTCTTGAGCTTGGGCATTTTCGTCTCCTTTGCAGTGCGACGCGATCAACCGGCCCTGGCAGCCCTAGTTAGCCAGGCCGGCATCGATTCCGTGTCGGCGAAGTGCGCGCCCTTAGGGGGCGGAACGGGAAAAGGCAAGCGCTAGTGCTCTTTGCCCTTACGGGAAACGGCACCGGCCGGCTCCCCCGCCTGGCCACCCATAGGGTACTATCGTTGGGTGGCCGGGCGGGGGAGCGGGCCGGTGCCGTTTTCATAAGCTCTAGAGACCCAACCGCCCCAGAATGCCACCATCGACCTTGATGTCGCAGCCCGAGACGTAGGAGGCCGCGGGCGAGCAGAGGAATTCTACGACCGAGGCGATCTCGTCGCCGTCGCCGAGGCGGCCGAGCGGGGTGATGCCGATCATCTGGACCATCCGCTCGCTCGCCTGCATCTCGGCCCGGCCCATGGCCGTGTCGATGAAGCCCGGCGCGATCGAGGTGATCCGCGCGCCGAGCGCGCCGAAGGCCGCCGCCTCGTGCCCGACCAGCGCGATCACGCCGACCTTCGAGGCCGGATAGGCGGCCTCGGGCCCCGGCGTCGCGCCGAGCAGGGCCGCGGTCTCGCCGGTCGCCAGCCAGTCCTTCAGCGCCGCGTCGAAGGTGCCGTGGGGGACCATGTAGGCCGAGCACGACGAGATCAGCACGGCGCTGCCGCCCGCGGCGAAGCGCGGCCGCAGGGCCTCGACCAGGCGGCGGGTGGCGAAGAGGTTGACCTCCATGATCCGCGCCCCGTCGGCCATGGTCGGCGAGAGCCCGGCGGTGTGGACGAGGACGCCGAGCGGCGCGTCGCCCAGCCGGGCGAGGATCGCGGCGGGGAAGTCCGCGGCGGCGACGTCGCCCGCCAGGGTCTCGACCTCGGCGCCCGTCGCGCGCAGCTCGGCGGCCAGCTCGGCCAGCGGTCCCTCGTGGAGGTCGCACAGCAGCAGGCGGCGGCCCGGGGCGGCCAGGCGCCTGGCCGAGGGGCGGCCCATGCCGCCGGCGGCGCCGGTGATGACGATCGTGCCGGCATCGGCGGCATGGACGCGGGCGGAGGCAAGGTCGCTCATTCGGGTATCCCATCCTGTCGTTGGCGCGGGGACGCCGCCGGGGCGCTCCGCCTGCCCCTGCCGTGGCGCGATCGCGCGGATTTGGCAATGATGGAACTGGACGGAACCGACGCGCCGGAACCCGAGTGCGGTCCCGCGCGCTATGGGAAGGGGTGGCTAGGCCGGCAAGGCTCTGGCAGACGGTCCGGCGATGGCGCCGGACGGGCCGGCTCGCATCGGGAGTGCTGCACAGGTGCTGGAAGTCGTCGAGATCATGTCGACCCTCGCGGTCGGGCTGCTCATATCGATGGCGACGGTCGGCGGCGTGGCCCTGCTGATCTGCGCCGGCGCGGCGGGCGGATGCTGGATGTGGCTGAACCGGCGACGGTCGAAATCGGACGACTGAACGGCGTCACCGCATTAGGAAGGAGACCATGCAAGCGCCGCGCGACCAGATGCTGAGCGAGGTCTACGACGAGCTGCGCGCCGCCGCGGCGCGAATGCTGCGGCTCGACGCGCCGGTCCTGACGCTCCAGCCGACCGACCTCGCCAACGAGGCCGCGCTCAAGATCGTCCAGCTCGAGAAGATGAGCTGGAACGACCGCCAGCACTTCTTCGCCACCGGCGCGCGGCTGATGCGCCAGGCGATGCTCGACGCGGTGCGTAGCCGGCGGCGAGCCAAGCGGCAGAGCCCGACCGTGTTCCTCGACGCCAACGACCCGAACCTCGGCGTCGACGTCGAGTTGCTCGACGCCGCCCTGCGCAAGCTGGAGGGGATCTCGCCCGAGCTGGCGCGGATCGTCGAGCTGCGGTTCTTCGTCGGCCTGCCGGTCGACCAGATCGCGGTCGTGCTGGAATCGTCCGAATCGACCGTGAAGCGCCGCTGGCAAGCCGCGCGGCTGTGGCTGGCGAGCGAGCTGGGGAGCGAGTGAGGGAGCCGCCCGCCTCGTTCGCGACCAGGCCCGGCGCAACGTCCCGGTTGTAATCATATAAAGATTTCTTTATATGATATCCGCAATGAAGATCGACCCCCTCCTGCGCGCCCTGGCCGACAGCACGCGCCTACGCATCATGCGCCTGCTCAGCGCGATGGAACTGGCCGTGGGCGAGCTGGCGCAGGTCCTGGGGCAGAGCCAGCCGCGCGTCTCGCGCCATGTCCGCATCCTCTGCGACGCGGGGCTGGCCGAGCGGCGCAAGGAGGGCAGCTGGGTCTTCCTGCGCAGCGCAGTCGCGGAAGGCGTGGCCCCGCCGCTGGGCGCCGCCGCCGCGCGCCTGCTCAACCTCGCCGAGGCGGAGGACGCGAGCTTCGCCGCGCGCTGCGCCGAGGACCGCCGCCACCTCGCCGCGATCCGCGCCGCGCGCGAGGCGACCGCCGCCGCCTACTTCGCCCGCCATGCCGAGGAATGGGACACGATCCGCTCGCTCCACAGCCCGGACAAGCGGGTCGAGGCCGCCCTGGCCGAGGCGCTGGGCAGCCAGGCCCTCGGCCGCCTGCTCGACGTCGGCACCGGCACCGGCCGGATCGCCGAGCTGCTCGCCCCGCGCGCCACGCAGGTCACGGCCTTCGACAAGAGCCCGGAGATGCTGCGCGTCGCCCGCGCCCGGCTCCAGCACCTGCCGGCGGGCTCGGTCGACCTGATCCAGGGGGACTTCACCGCCCTGCCCTTTCCCGACGCGGCCTTCGACACCGTGACCTTCCACCAGGTGCTGCACTACGCGCAGGAGCCCGAGGCCGTGCTGGCCGAAGCCGCGCGCGTCACCCGCCCCGGCGGCGCGATCGCCGTGGTCGACTTCGCCGCGCACGACCGCGAGGAGCTGCGCAGCCAGCACGCCCATGCCCGCCTCGGCTTCTCCGACGAGCAGATGCTCGCCCTGCTGACCGAGGCCGGCTTCGCCGCCGCGCCGGCCACGGCGCTCCCCGGCAAGCCGCTCACCGTCAAGATCTGGACCGCGCGCCGCCAGGCGCATACGGCCCCCGCGAAAGCCCTTTCCGCATGACCGACCGAACCCTCTCCTCCGGCCCGCCTTTCGCGCAACTGCCCGGCGACATCGCCGTCAGCTTCGAGTTCTTCCCGCCCAAGACGGAGAAGATGGAGGCGCAGCTATGGGACGCGATCACCCAGCTCGCCCCGCTCGATCCGAGCTTCGTCTCGGTGACATACGGCGCGGGCGGCTCGACCCGCGAGCGCACCCATGCGACCGTCGCCCGGATCGTCGAGGAGACGCGCCTGGCGCCCGCCGCGCACCTGACCTGCGTCGCCGCGAGCAAGGGCGAGATCGCCGAGATCGCCGACCAGTACTGGGATGCAGGTGTGCGCCACATCGTCGCCCTGCGCGGCGATCCGCAGCCGGGCGACGGCGGCCGGTTCGTCGCCCATCCTGACGGCTATGCCAGCGCCGCCGAGCTGGTCGCGGGCCTGAAGGCGCGCCGCGACTTCGAGATCTCGGTCGCCGCCTATCCCGAGGTCCATCCCGAGGCGGCGAGCGCCGAAGCCGACCTCGACAACCTCAAGCGCAAGCTCGACGCCGGGGGCACCCGCGCGATCACGCAGTTCTTCTTCTCGACCGACGCCTATTTCCGCTTCCTCGACAAGGCGCTGGCGGCCGGGATCACCGCGCCGATCATCCCCGGGATCATGCCGGTGACGAGCTTCGCCGCGATCCGGCGGATGAGCGGCAACACCGAGATTCCCGCCGGGCTCGAACGGATGTTCGAAGGCCTCGACGAGCGCCCCGGCCCGCGCGCCCTGGTCGCCGCCGTGGCCGCCGCCGACCTCTGCCGCCGGCTCTACGAAGGCGGGGTGCGCGACTTCCACTTCTACACGCTGAACCGCGCCGAGCAGGCCTATGCGATCTGCCAGTTGCTCGGGGTGCGGCCGAAATGACGAACCGCCCCCTCCCCATCGTCACTCTGAACTCGTTTCAGGGTCCATGGGGCAACCTTGCCCACCATCGGGCACCTGTATCGCGGGGCGACCTCGCCCCATGGATGCTGAAACACGTTCAGCATGACGGAGTACGGTTATGACTGGCGAAACTCCCTCGGCCGAAGCCGACTTCCGCGCCGCCGCGGCGGAGCGCATCCTGGTGTTCGACGGCGGCTACGGCACCGCGATCCAGAAGCACGGCCTGTCCGAGGCCGACTATCGCGGCGACCTCGCCCTGCCGCTCGACCAGAAGGGCAACAACGACCTGCTCTGCCTGACCCGGCCCGACATCATCGAGGGCATCCACGCGGCCTATTTCGCCGCCGGGGCCGACATGGTCGAGACCAACACCTTCTCCTCCACCACCATCGCTATGGCCGACTACGGCTGCGAGCATCTGGTGCGCGAGATCAACCTGGCCGCCGCCCGCCTCGCCCGCAAGGCCGCCGACGAGGCCCAGGCCAGAGATGGCCGCCGCCGCTTCGTCGCGGGCGCGATCGGGCCGACCAACAAGACCCTGTCGCTCTCGCCCAACGTCAACGACCCCGGCTTCCGCGAGGTCGACTACGACACGCTGAAGGCCACCTACCGCGAGCAGTGCGACGCGCTGATCGAGGGCGGGGTCGACTTCCTGCTGGTCGAGACCTGCTTCGACACGCTCAACGCCAAGGCCGCCGGCATGGCCGCGCGCGAGGCCGAGGCCGCCGCCGGGCGGAGCGTGCCGCTGATGCTGTCCTTCACCATCACCGACATGAGCGGACGCAACCTTTCGGGTCACACCATCGTCGCCTTCTGGTATGCGCTGCGGCATCTCAAGCCGCTGACCATCGGCGCCAACTGCGCTTTTGGCGCGGACCTGCTGCGGCCCTACCTGACCGAGCTGAGCAAGGCGGCCGACGCGCTGATCCTGGCCTATCCCAACGCCGGCCTGCCCAACGAGCTGGGCCAGTACGACGAGCTTCCGGCGCGCACCGCCGAGCTGATCGAGGAATGGGTCCGCGACGGCCTGATCAACGCGGTCGGCGGCTGCTGCGGCACGACGCCGGACCACATCGCGGCGATCGCCCGGGCCGTCGCCGGCCAGCCGCCGCGCAAGGTCCCCAGGCTGCCGGTCGAGACGCGGCTGGCCGGGCTGGAGCCGTTCACGATGGCGGCTTGAACTTGTAAATCCTCCCCGGGACGGGGAGGGGGACCATGACGCGCAGCGG
>CALLNA010000255.1 GCA_938005655.1 uncultured Novosphingobium sp. | reverse complement strand
ACTGAAGGCCCCCTCACCCGCCGCTCCGCGGCGACCTCTCCCCCAGGGAGAGGTGCGCTGTGGCACGATCAAGCCTCCCCACCACCTCTCCCTCTGGGGGAGAGGTCGGCCCAAAGGGCCGGGTGAGGGGGCCTTTCTTCTGCTTGCCTGCCCTCAGCTCGCGCTGAACTTCAGCAGCTTGATCGCGTCGAAGTCCTGCACCCCGCCGCCGACGCGCTTGGTCGTGTAGAACAGCACATACGGCTTGGCCGAGTAGGGGTCGCGCAGCACGTTCACGCCCATGCGGTCGACCACCAGGTAGCCGCGCCGGAAATCGCCGAAGGCGATCGGCGTCGTCCCGGCGCCGATATCGGGCATGTCCTCGGCCTCGACCAGTTCGAAGCCCATCAGTGTCGCCTTCGCCCCCGCCGCCGCGCCGGGCGACCACAGGTAGTTGCCCTCGGCGTCCTTGAGCTTGCGCACCGAACCTTGCGTCTTGCGGTTCATCACCCAGCTGGCGTTCTGCCGGTAGCCGGCCTTGAGCGCATAGACGAGGTCGACCAGCACGTCGCTCTCGTCGCCCGCCGGCCAGTCGCTCGAAACGCCGGTGGCGAGATAGCCGATCTTGTCCCAGGCCCAGCTGGCTTCGGCCACTTGCGCCTCGGCAAGGAAGCCCTTGGGCTTGTTGGTGCCGTTGCCCGAAACGAAGGCGGCCGTCTCCTGCTCGGCGAAGGCGGTGTTCACCTCGTCGGCGATCCACTGGCCGACATCGACGGCCGCATCGTCGAGGAAGGCCGAGGTCGCGGCCGGCATGGCATAGAGCTCGGCAGTCGCAAAATCGATGGCGTCGATGGTCTGGCTCGTGGTCTGCGGCCGCGCCGCGGTCTCGGCCACCCAGCCGCCGGCCGGGCCGGTCAGCGTCACCGGCTTGCGATAGACCGAGGAGCTGACATTGCGCACCGAGGCGATGGCGCGGATCGGCGACACCGCCGCGAGGCGCCTGAGGATTTCCGTCTCGGTCTCGGTCGGCACGAGGTAGCCGCCATCAGCGTTCGAGCCGATCGACAGCGCCTTCTCCTCGCCGCGCTTCACATAGGCCGAGAATGCGTCCTTGTACTCGTCGCCCTGCTCCGGCCGGCCGGCTTCCAGCGCCGGGCGGGCGCGCTCGAGCGCCAGCCGGTCCATCGCCGCCTTGGCGCCGTCGAGCGCCTGGTTGAGCCGGCCGAGCTTGTCCTCGGTCAGCGCATCGGCGGCCCCGCGCTTCTCGAGCTCCTTCAGGCGCCCGTCATTGGTGCGCTTGAACTCCTCGAAGGCGCTCATCAGCTCGACCAGCGTTGCCTCGGAATCCGGGGCAGCCGCCGTCGACGCCTTGTTTTCAAGACGTTCGGTCAGATCGGTCATCGGTGGTCCTCTATTGCTTCAGGAGCGAAATGGCCGCACGCAGCGACCGGCCGGTGGGAGCCCCTGCTCCGCCCGGCGCGATGCGGGCATCGGCCAGCATCGGAAACGTCACGATCGAGATCTCCCACAGGTCGATCTGCCACAGCCGGCGCAAGCCGCCGCGCGCCTCGCGCGTCGCCCGCTCGGTGCGAAAGCCGATCGACAGTCCGTCGATGGCGCGCCTTTCGATCAGGCGCCGCAAGGCATCGGCGCGCGGCACGCCCGGCACCAGCCGGCCCTCGACCCACAGGCCATAGCCGTCCTCGCGCGCCACCTCCCAGGTGCCCACCGGCTCCTTGGGGTCGTGCTGGAATAGCATCCTCAGTTGGTGCGCCCCGCGCCGTGCCAGCGACTTGGCGAAGGCGCCCGGCATCACCAGGTCGCCGGCCTCGTCGGCCCGCTCGAACACGCTGGCATAGCCGGCAAAGCGCCCGCGCTCGTCGATGGGGATCGCCTGCATCAGCGCTTGCCCCCCGCCGGCCTCGGCCGGCTGGGCCGCCGCGCGGGCTTGGCCAGCGTGCCCGCAAGGTTCCAGGCGAACTGCCGGAAGACCTCGCCCGCCACGTGCTTGTCGGTAGAAACCTGCTTGTCCCCCATCGGCTTATTCCCTGTTCCGGAACAACTGATTCAACGTCGCGATCTCCTTGACGAAGTCGTTGAAGCGGCGATTGGCAGCCACCAGCTCCTTGAGGCTCCATGCCAACAGCCCCGTCGCGCCGCTCGCCCACAGGAACAGCGCCAGATGCGCCAGATCCCCCCGCGTCACGACCGATTTGGTGAGCTCGTCCATGGTCGACTCCACAGAAAATAGTCTTGGATAAGTTGTCAGCAGCCCTGCCAGGCACGGATCTCGTGCTTAGTGAAACTCGGCAGTCGCAGTGGAGACGATGATGCCGACAGTCCTTAGAACCGCCGGGTACCGCTTCTATTTTTACAGCCGCGAGAACGACGAACCGCCGCACATCCACGTGGAATGGGGCGACAAGCTTGCCAAGTATTGGCTTGAGCCCGTCGAGGTGGCATCATCCAGGCACTTCAAGGCACACGAGCTCGGAGAGGTCCGCGCCCTTGTCCTCGAACATCGCGACCTGTTCCTGAAGGCCTGGCATGAGCACCTTGACGATTGATACCGAGCCGCTTGCGACCGAAGTTTCGTTCTCGGCCACCATGCTGCAGGTGACGCTAGACGACGGCCGCGAACTCTCGGTTCCCCTGGCGTGGTTCCCCCGCCTCCGCGACGGCTCACCCGCGGCCCGCCTCAACTGGCGCTTCATCGGCCACGGCGAAGGCATTCACTGGCCCGACCTCGACGAAGATATTTCCGTTCTCGGCCTGCTTGCTGGTCGCGGCCGCAGCAAGCGCGCCGCCTAGACCCCCAGCATCGCCCGTTTCTCCTCGTCGCTGAGGAAATCCGCGCCGCCCACGCGCGCCCACAGCGCCGCGCGATCCTCGGCCAGCGCCTCGACCCCGTCGAGATCGGGCACGAGCGTCACGCCGCCGAACCCGGGCGCCAGCCAGAAGCCCAGGTCGTCGGCCACCCGCCGCACCAGCGGCACCACCGTGCCGCGCCAGAAGGCCCGGTTGGCCTCGGCGTAGTTGGCGTAGGTATTGTCGCCCGGTATCCCCAGCAGCATGGGCGGCACCCCGAAAGCCAGCGCGATCTCGCGCGCCGCCGCATGCTTCAGTTCCATGAAGTCCATCTCGGCCGGGGTCAGCGCCATCGCCTTCCAGTCGAGCCCGCCCTCCAGCACCAGCGGCCGCCCGGCGTTGCGTGCGCCCGAAAAGCCCTGCTCCAGCTCCGTCTTCAGCCGCGTGAACTGCGCCTCGGTCAGCGTGCCCGAACCGCCCGAATAGACCAGCGCCCCGCTCGGCCGGGCGGCATTGTCGAGCAGCGCCTTGTTCCACTCGGCCGCCGCATTGTGGATATCGAGGCTCTGCGCCGCCGCCTCGAGCGGAGCGAGCCCGTAGTGGTCGTCGAGCGGATGGAACAGCGCCATGTGCAGCACCGCCGCCACCGGCTTGCTGTCGAGCTTCAGCTCCTGCGTCCGCCCGCCCGCCGTATAGCCATAGGCCGCCGGATAGCCGTCGCGCCCCGGCACGACGCGCACCCGGTCCGGCCGCAGCGCATACAACTCACGCACCTCGCCCTCGATCAGCGTCGCCGCCAGGTAGGCGTTGCCCGCCGTCTGCAGGTAGGCATAGACGCCCTCGAGCAGCTCGCTCCCCGATTGCCGCGCATTCGGCCGCGCCAGCAGCCGCAGCACCGGATGCTCGCTCTGCCGCCTGCCCCCCTCCTCGGCCACCAGCGGCACGCGCGTCGCCGCCTCGGCGATCATCCGCACGCAGCGATGCACCACCGGGTTGCGCACGAAGCCGGCATTGGCGAGGCTCACGAACCCCCGCCGGCTCCAGCTCGCCTCGCCCAGCTGCGTCAACGTCATCAGACTCTGCGGCCCGCCCGACTTACGCTCGGCAGCCGACATCAACCCGCCAAGGCGGGCGAACCAGTTGGGCATCGTTGTCCCTCAAGCATTGGGGCGCCAACCCCTCATCCGGCGCTACGCGCCACCTTCTCCCCGACGGGGAGAAGAATACCGCACCATCGGCGACCACCTCTGTTCCTCTCCCCGTCGGGGAGAGGGTGGACCGGCGAAGCCGGGACGGGTGAGGGGTTTCAGGACACATACAGGGACATGCCATGACCAGCAAAATCATCAAGAACGGCACGATCGTTACTGCCGATCTCACCTATGCGGCCGATATCCGCGTCGAGGGCGGCAGGATCACCGAGATCGGGCAGAACCTCAGCGGGGGCGAGGTGCTCGATGCGTCGGGGTGCTATGTCATGCCGGGCGGCATCGATCCGCATACGCATCTCGAGATGCCGTTCATGGGCACCTATTCGTCGGACGACTTCGAGTCCGGCACGCGGGCGGCGCTGGCGGGCGGCACGACGACGGTGGTGGATTTCTGCCTGCCCAACCCGAACCAGTCGCTGCTCGAGGCGCTCTCGATGTGGGACAACAAGACGTCCAAGGCCAGTTGCGACTACTCGTTCCACATGGCGATCACCTGGTGGGGCGAGCAGGTGTTCAACGAGATGGCCGAGGTGGTCGATCGCGGCATCACCTCGTTCAAGCACTTCATGGCCTACAAGGGCTCGCTGATGGTGAACGACGACGAGATGTTCGCCTCGTTCCAGCGCTGCGCCGACCT
>CALLNA010000254.1 GCA_938005655.1 uncultured Novosphingobium sp. | reverse complement strand
GGCCGCGCAGGTCCTGCACGTAGCGCCGGGCCTGTGCCACGCCCCATTCGGCCTTGGTGTAGCGGCTGATCTCCAGCAGGTCCGCCACGGCGCTCGGCCGTAGGACGACCTCAAGCATCCGGGAACTGTTCAGCCACGAAGGCGTCCCAGTCGAACGGCCGGGCCGGGCCGCTCTCCTCGCCCTCGCGGACCAGCGCGCGTAGCTTCGTAATCCGTGCATCGCGCTCCTGCGCACGGCGCAGGGCGTCACGCACCACCTCGCTGGCCGAGCCGAACTCGCCTGATTCCACCTTCTGCTGGACATAGGCGATATGCCGGTCGCTGAGGGCGATGGAGGTGTTCTTCTTGCTCATAGAAATGCTGTTACCAAATATTGGTACTCGTGACAACCAACGCTGATACGAAAAGTCCCTTATTTCGATGGTTACCAAGTATCATCAACGCCGGGTTAACGCGGGCGTTGCGCACGGTGCGCCGGGGAATGACTATGGCGAGCGGGCTTGGATTTGCGGCAGCGGGCAACACCGCGTTCCGGGAACTGCCGCAAGCGCGCCCGGCGCCGCGTCGCGCGCCCGTGCCGCAGGCCGAGCTGGAACGGCTCGTCGCGCTGCATGGGGCGGGGCGCTTTGCCGAGGTCCTGCGGCGGATCGACAAGCTCGCCGCGCGTCATGCGCGGTCGCTCATGCTCTGCAACATTGAGGGTGCGGCCTGCATCGCGCTGGGGCGCTTCGCCAAGGCCGAGGCGGCGTTCCGGGCGGCGATCGGTTTTGCGACCGGTCATGCCGAGCTGCACAACAACCTCGGCGCCGCTCTGGAGCCGCAAGGCAAGCTGGACGAGGCCGTCGCCGCCTACGAGCAGGCCCTGGCGCTGCGGCCGGACTATGCCTCGGCGCACTACAACCTCGGCAACGTCCTGCGGAAGCGCAATGCCCTGGCCGAGGCCGTCGCCTGCTACGAGCGCGCTATCGCCCTTCGGCCGGACTATGCCGACGCCCACAACAACCTCGGCCTGGCCGTCCAGCAGCTCGGGCGGGCGGAGGATGCCATCGCGCATTACGGCCAGGCTCTGGCGCTGAAGCCCGATTCCGCCGAGACGCTCTACAACCTCGGAACCGCGCTGACCGACCTGCGCGATCACGCCGCCGCGATCGAGGCCTTCGACCTCGTCCTGGCGCTCCGGCCCGACCACGCGGCGGCGGCGCGGCAGATGGCCTTCGCCCGGATGCAGCTTTGCGATTTCTCGGCGCAGCGCACCTTCCCGCCGCTGCGGGAGGAGGGCGAGGGGAGCGGGGCCGATGCCGTCAAGGTGCCGCCGTTCATCATGCTCGGAATCGAGGACGATCCGCAGCGCCAGCTCGCCTGCTCCCGCGCCTGGGCGCGTACCGCGCTGCGGCCGAGCGTCCCGCCGCATAGCACCGCGCGTCGCGAGGGGCGCATCCGCCTCGGCTATTTCTCCGCCGACTTCCACGATCACGCGACGCTCTGCCTGATGGCCGGCCTGTTCCGCGAGCACGACCGCGAGCGCTTCGAGGTCATCGCCTACAGCTACGGCCCGGACAGCGCCGACGCGATGCGCGCCGAGCTGATCGGCAACGTCGACCGCTTCGTCGACATCCGTGAGCTGTCCGACCGCGAGGCCGTCCGCCTCGTCCACGGGCACGAGCTGGACATCGCCGTCGACCTCAAGGGCTATACCAAGGATTCGCGCTCGCACCTTTTCGCCAGCCGCCTCGCGCCGGTGCAGATGAACTATCTCGGCTATCCGGGCTCGATCGGGGCCGAGTTCATGGATTACCTGATCGCCGACGCGGTCGTCGTTCCCGAGGACTGCCGCCGCTTCTATTCGGAGAAGATCGTCTCCCTGCCCGGCAGCTACCAGCCCAACGACGACCGCCGCCCCATCGCCGCCGCCGGGCTCGATCGCGCCGCCGCCGGACTGCCGGAGGAGGGCTTCGTCTTCTGCTGCTTCAACCAGGCCTACAAGATCGGCCCGGCCGAGTTCGCCATCTGGATGCGCCTGCTGGACCGCGTTCCCGGCAGCGTGCTCTGGCTGCTGCGGCCGAACCCCTCGGCCGAGGCCAACTTGCGCCGCGAAGCCGAGGGCAAGGGCGTCGATCCGGAACGGCTGGTCTTCGCGGACCACCTGCCCAATGCCGAGCACCTCGCCCGGCTGCGGCTGGCCGACCTATTCCTCGACACCTTCCACTACAATGCCCACACCACGGCGAGCGATGCGCTCTGGGCCGGCCTGCCGGTCGTGACCCGGGCCGGACGGCAGTTCGCCGCCCGCGTCGGCGCGAGCCTGCTCCATGCGACGGGCCTGCCCGACCTGGTGACGACCAGCGATGCGGATTACGAGGCGCTGGCTGCCGAGTTGGCCGAAAACCCCGCAAAGCTCGCCGCGATCCGCGCGCGCCTCGCGGAAAACCGCCTGACCGAGCCGCTGTTCGACACCCGGCGCTATGCGCGGGCCATCGAGGCGGCCTACGTCGCCGCGCACCAGCGGCGTCTGGACGGCTTGGCACCGGCGCTTATCGAGATCGCCTAGGAAGTTTTCCCGGGGGTTCCCGGGCGGGCCGAGCGTCCATCGCAGGATTGTTGCGGATTGTCGCAGGTTCCCGTCCCTGTGCGATTGCCTGCAGGCGGCGCATCGGGTTAGGGAAGGGGCACGGTCGCCCGATATGACAAAACGCCTGCTCCGCTCCCAGCTCGTCTCGCAACGCTCCCTGCAGGAGCCGCGCCGACGCGCCCGCAAGGCCTGGCGCTTCAGCGCGCTGGCGATCCTCGGCGTCGGCGCCCTGGCAGCCGCTGCGACGATCAAGCCGCCGGGCAAGATCGGCCGCGTCATCCTTTCGGGCGGCGTCCATCAGGCCCAGGCCCAGGCCCAGCCTCCGGTCCCCGCGTTCCAGGCGGATTGCAGCCTCTCGCCCGAGCCCTTGCAGCGCGCCCTGACCGACATCGCCCAGGGCTTCGACGGCGAGGTCGGCATCGCCGTCACCAAGGCCGGCTGCGACTGGACGGTGGGGGCGCGCCTCAACGAATTGTTCCCGCAGCAGAGCGTGTCCAAGCTGTGGGTCTCGCTCTCGGTGCTCGACGCGGTCGACCACGGGCGGATGCGGCTCGACCAGGTCGTCTCGATCGGCCCCAACGACCTGACGCTGTTCAACCAGCCGCTGCGCGCCGAGGTGCTGGAGCAGGGCCGGGTCGACCGGCCGGTCCTCGCACTGATGATGGCCGCGCTGTCGCACTCGGACAATACCGCCAACGACCGCCTGCTGTGGACCGTCGGCGGCCCGGACACGGTGCGCGGCGTGCTCAAGGCCAAGGACATCGCGGGCATCCGCTTCGGCCCCGGCGAGCGGCTGCTGCAAAGCCATATCGCCGGGCTGACCTGGCGGCAGGACTATTCGCTCGGCCGCAATTTCGAGCAGGCGCGCCTGCTCCTGCCGATGGGCCTGCGCCAGAACCTGCTGGACAACTACATCGCTGATCCGCTGGACGGCGCGACGCCCGCGGGCATCGCTCACGGCCTCGCCAACCTCGCCGCCGGGCGGCTGCTCTCGCCGGAATCGACCGGCGTGATGATGGACATCCTCAGCCGCACCCACAGCGGCCCGATGCGCCTCAAGGCCGGCGCGCCGCAGGGGTGGAAGGTGTTCCACAAGACCGGCACCGGGCAGGAACTGGGCAAGCTCGCCACCGGCTACAACGACGTCGGCCTGCTCCAGGCCCCCGACGGCTCCTATTACGGCCTGGCCGTGATGATCCGGCGCACGACCCAGCCGATCCCCGCGCGCATGGAGATGATGCAGAGCGTGTCCCGCGCCGTCGCGCAGTTCCATGAGGCGTCCGCGACGAAGTAGGGCATTGGGCAGGCTGCCAGTCGGCTTTTCTTGGCGGAGCTTCAGGCATGACCGTAAACCGCATCGTTCCGAACATCGCCACCGGGCAGGTGGAGCTGGCGACGGCCTTCTATGGCGAAGTCCTCGGCATGACGGTGGGAATGGATCACGGCTGGATCATCACCTTCGTCGGATCGGGGCAAGCCAGCCCCCAGATCAGCTTCGCGATCGAGGGGGGATCGGGCACGCCGGTGCCGGACCTGTCGATCGAGGTCGCGGACTTGGCCGCCGTTCATCAGCGGGTGACGGAAGCCGGGTATCGGGTGGAATATCCTTTCGGCCGATTGCTCAACATCCTCAGCCACCAGTGACGGGACGCGGACGGCGTTGGCGCCGGACCGGATTGCGGCCCCTGACGGTCATGCTAAGCTCGTCCCCGGGCTGAGGTTTTGCCGGGAGAGGATATGGCCGAGGATCTGCGCCAAGAAGGCATCAGGCGCGAGCGTTCGCCGGGCATCAAGTTGCTGATGGCGTCGCTGATCGGGCTGGTCCTCGTGATCCCGCTGATGCTGGTCTATGCCTTGGTGTGGGACCGGCAGAACCAGTCGCAGACCGCGCAGACCGCGATTAACGCCGGCTGGGGCGGGCCGCAGGTGGTGGCAGGACCCGTCGTGGTCGTGCCGTTCAAGACGACCCAGACCCAGAACGAGGAGGTCGACGGCAAGCAGGTCACGCGCACCGTCGAGGTCGAGAAGCTGCTCTACATCTCGCCGGTCGAGAACCGGATCACGACCAGGATCGCTCCGCAGGAGCGGCGCAAGTCGATCTACCGGACGGTCCTGTTCGAGGCCGACGTCAAGGGCTCGGCCGACCTGCCGCGCTTTGGCGTGACGCGCGAGAAGCTGATCTGGGACCGCGCCGAGCTGCGGATGGGCGCCTCCGACGCGCGCGGGCTGACCAAGGGCGGCTCGCTCGTGGTCAACGGCCAGGCGCTCGCCGTGCAGCCGGGCAAGGGGCCGGGCGCGACCGGCGGGGCCGGATTCTTCGCGTTTCTGCCGTGGAACGGCGAGGGCGGCATCGCGGTCGACTACGGCTTCGGCCTGCGCGGCAGCCGCTCGCTCAGCGTGGTGCCACGCGGCGGGCAGACACGCTGGCAAGTCTCCTCGGCCTGGGCCAGCCCGAGCTTCAGCGGGGCCTTCCTGCCCGAGAAACCGCAGGTCGCCGACAACGGCTTCACCGCCAGCTACACCGTGGACAAGCTCGCCCTCGGCCAGCCGCCGGTCGCGACCGAGGACCAGGGGCCGCCGACGATCGACGACAGCGTGAACTATGGGGACTACAGCGCCCCCCGAACGGTTTCCGCCGAAATG
>CALLNA010000253.1 GCA_938005655.1 uncultured Novosphingobium sp. | reverse complement strand
CGGGCGGTGCAGGTCGGCTCGTGCGGCATGGGGCGCTCGGTCATGCCCGAGCGGTAGCCGGCAAGGTCGTAGGCGGCCCAGCGTTCGGAGGGAGAGAGGTTGAGCTCGACATAGGCCTCGCTACCGGGCTGCTGCAGGAAGAACTCGAAGCAGGTGGTCCGCCACAGGTTGTCGGCCCGGCCCTTGCCGGCGAAGGGCGGAAAGCGGACCAGTTCCGCCCCGTCGATCCGCCAGCGCAGACGCAGCCAGGTCGCGTCGGCCGAGACGATCCGCGCCTCGATGCTCCGCACCTGACGCGGCGGGCTGCCGGGATGCGGCGTCAGCCGATGCGTTTCCAACTGCTTCTCCCCGTGCTAGGCGCGCCGCCGCTATGACACATTACCAGTCCGACCTGCTCCGCCTGCTCGACGAGCGCGGCTACATCCACCAGCAGACCGATGCGGCGGGGCTGGATGCCCTGGCGGCCAGGCAGGTCGTGCCGGGCTATATCGGCTTCGACGCGACCGCGCCATCGCTCCATGTCGGCAGCCTGGTCCAGATCATGATGCTGCGCCGGCTCCAGCAGACCGGCCACAAGCCCATCGTGCTGATGGGCGGCGGGACGACGCGGATCGGCGACCCCACCGGCCGCGACGAGAGCCGCAAGATGCTCAGCGACGAGACGATTGAGGCCAACATCGCCTCGATCCGCACGATCTTCTCGCGGCTGCTGACCTTCGGGGACGGGCCGACCGACGCGATCATGGTCAACAATCACGACTGGCTCGGCAAGCTCGGCTATATCGAGCTGCTGCAAGAGGTCGGCACGCACTTCACGGTCAACCGGATGCTGACCTTCGATTCGGTGCGCCTGCGGCTCGAGCGCGAGCAGCCGATGACCTTCCTCGAATTCAACTACATGATCCTCCAGGGCTACGATTTCCGCCATCTGGCCAAGACCGCCGGGGCGCGGCTCCAGATGGGCGGGTCGGACCAGTGGGGCAACATTGTCAACGGGGTCGAGCTGGGCCGGCGGATGGACGGGGCCGAGCTGTTCGGGCTCACCACTCCGCTGCTGACCACGGCCGACGGCGCGAAGATGGGCAAGACCGCGGCCGGCGCGGTCTGGCTCAACGAGGATGCGCTCCCCGCCTACGACTTCTGGCAATACTGGCGGAACTGCGACGACCGCGACGTGGGCCGCTTCCTGCGCCTGTTCACCGACCTCCCGCTGGAGGAGGTCGCCCGGCTCGAAGCGCTCCAGGGCAGCGAGATCAACGCCGCCAAGATCGTCCTCGCCAACGAGGTGACGAAGCTCTGCCGCGGCGAGGATGCCGCGAGGGCCGCCGAGGCGACCGCGGCGGCGACCTTCGCCGACGGCGGACTCGGCAAGGATTTGCCGGTGCTGACCTTGCCGGCCGAGGGAATCGGGATCGTCGATGCGCTGGTCGGCATCGGATTCGCGGGGAGCCGTGGCGAGGCCAAGCGCCTCGTCGCGGGCGGCGGAGCCCGCGTGGACGGGGCGGTTATCGCCGACGAAGCCCACCATATCGCGGGCGGCGGCGGGGAACTGCGCATTTCGGCCGGCAAGAAGAAGCATGGGGTCCTGCGGCCGGCATAAGGGCGGCAAGATACTGCCGGCTTAACCGTTTTTTCGCCATTCCCGTGCAAAACGGACCTCCCGTAGCAACGACTTGGAGGTGGGAATACATGGTCGCTGGAGCACAACTGTCCGTCACGGACCTGCGCCGCGCTGCCCGCCATCCCGTCGATTTCCCGGTCATCGGCGAGCATCGCCAACTCGGCGACGTGCATCTGCACATCGTCAACATCTCGGCCCACGGCTTCATGATCGAGGGCTCCACCGGCATGAGCCGCGGGGAGCGGATCACGATCCGCCTGCCGGAGATCGGGCGGATCGAGGCGCACATGATCTGGAGTACCGAGGATCGCGCCGGCTTCCAGTTCGAGCGAATCCTGCGGCTCGACGATTTCATGGCGCTGATCGACACGATGCAGCCCAACCCGCGCCTGCGCCGCAGCCGCTAAGGGCAGGACAAGCCGGGCTTTAGGCCGCGATATCAACGCCTCGCTTGGCAAAGTCCCCCGGCTTTGCCATGCGGTTCGCCGTGACCGAACCCGCCACTCCCATCGACCCGGCCTCGCCCCTCCACATCCACGATTTCCGGCTGTTCTGGCTCGCGCGGTTCTCGTCGGTCCTGGCGACGACCGGGATGGTCGTGATCATCGGCTACCAGCTCTACGACGTCGCGCGCAGCGACTACGGGATGCCGATCACCCAGGCCGCCTTCCAGCTGGGCCTGCTCGGCCTCGTCCAGTTCCTGCCGCTGTTCCTCCTGACCCCGGTGGCGGGCGTCGTCGCCGACCGCTTCGATCGCCGGATCGTCGGCGCCCTGGCCGGCGGCGTCGACCTGCTGATCGCGTCGACGCTGGCGACCGCGACCTATAGCGGCCACGTGACCCTGCCCCTGCTCTACCTGCTGGCCGCGCTGCATGGCTCGGCGCGGGTCTTCGTCGGGCCGGCGCTCAGCTCGATCGTTCCCAACATCGTTCCGGCCAGCCTGATGCCGCGGGCGATCGCGATGAGCTCGATCGCCTGGCAGATCGGTTCGGTGGCCGGGCCTGCGGCGGCGGGCCTGCTGTTCGCGCTCCATCCCAGCTCGCCCTACTGGACCTCGGCCGCGCTGTTGCTGATCACCCTGGCGAGCCTCCTGTCGATCGGCAAGTTGCCGCTCCACGAGGCCAATCGCGACCAGCACCCGGTCCGCCAGATCGTGGACGGCTTCAAATACGTCTGGAACGAGCGCTTCCTGCTGGGCTGCGTCACGCTTGACCTGTTCGCCGTGCTGATGGGCGGGGCGACCGCCCTGCTCCCGGTCTTCGCCCGCGACATCCTCCATGTCGGCTCGGAAGGGCTCGGGATCATGCGCGGCGCCCCGGCGATCGGCGCGGCGGTGGTCGCGGTGTTCCTGTCGTGGAAGCCGATCACCGCCAACGTCGGCAACAAGATGCTGCTCGGCGTAGCGGGCTACGGCCTGGCGACGATCGGCTTCGGCCTCTCGCGCTATTTCCCGCTCTCGCTGCTGATGCTCGCCCTGCTCGGCTCGGCCGACATGGTCTCGGTCTATATCCGCTCCAGCCTGGTCCAGCTCAACACCCCGGATCACGTGCGCGGGCGGGTGTCGGCGATCTCCGGCCTGGCGATCTCCGCCTCCAACGAGCTGGGCGAAATGCAGTCCGGCGTCGCCGCCGCGCTGCTCGGCGCGACGGGAGCGGTTGTCTTCGGCGGGATCGGTGCGATAGTCGTCACCGTGCTGTGGGCGTGGATCTTCCCTGAGCTCCGCAACGCAAGGACCTTCGCGCCGCAGTACCGTCAAGCATCCGAATAGACATCACCCCAAGGAGCAAGCGACATGAAAGCGGATTCCATTCTCGCCACCATCGGCAACACGCCTGTCCCGCCTGTTTCCCGACCACGAGGTATGGGTGAAGTGCGAGCGCGCCAATCCGGGCGGCTCGATCAAGGACAGGATCGGCCTCGCCATGGTCGAAGCCGCCGAACAGAGCGGCGCCCTCAAGCCCGGCGGCACCATCGTCGAGCCGACATCCGGCAATACCGGTATCGGCCTCGCCATGGTCGCCGCGGTGAAGGGCTACAAGCTCATCCTCGTCATGCCCGAATCGATGTCGCTCGAACGGCGGCGGCTGATGCTGGCCTATGGCGCGACCTTCGACCTGACCCCGCGCGAGAAGGGCATGAAGGGCGCGATCGAGCGGGCCAAGGAGATCGTCGAGACCACGCCCGGCGCCTGGATGCCGCAGCAGTTCGACAATCCCGCCAACGTCGAGGTCCACGCCCGCACCACCGCGCAAGA
>CALLNA010000252.1 GCA_938005655.1 uncultured Novosphingobium sp. | reverse complement strand
CCCCGACAAGGTCCCCGCCGGCGAGCGCTGCGCCTCGACCAGCAACCGCAACTTTACCGGCCGCCAGGGTCCGGGCGCGCGGACCCACCTCGTCTCCCCGGCCATGGCCGCGGCGGCCGCAGTTACGGGCCGGCTGACCGACGTGCGGGAGCTGGTGGCGAGCTGAGGTGAGCCGCCATCCCTCCCGCTCGCGGAAGGGGTCGGGAGTGGGCCCGTCGCGGCAAGCCTGGCTCACCCATCTTGGCCCCTTCCCGCAAGCGGGAGGGGAATTAGTGCGCAAGTCCGCCTTCCCGCCGGTCGTCTCGCCCGGGACGCGCGTCCTGATCCTCGGCAGCCTGCCGGGCGAGGCTTCGCTCAAGGCGCAGCGTTATTACGCCCATCCGCAGAACCTGTTCTGGCGGCTTGCCGGGGCGGTGATCGGGCGGGAAGACCTGCCCGCGCTGGACTATGAAGCGCGGCTCGACGCCCTGCTCGCCGCGGGCATCGGGCTATGGGACACGGTCGCCTCGGCCCTGCGCGCGGGCAGCCTCGACGCCGCGATCCGCGAGGCGGAGCACGCGCCGCTGGCCGAGCTTGCCGCCACCCTGCCCGCGCTGCGCGCCGTCGGCTTCAACGGCAAGACCTCCGCCCGGATCGGCCGGGCCCAGCTTTCCGGCGGCGCTCTGGCGCTGGTCGACCTGCCCTCCAGCAGCCCGGCCCATGCCGCCATGTCCTTCGCCGAAAAGCGCGAACGCTGGCTCGCGCTCAAAGAATTCCTCGCTTGAGGCTTGAAACCCGCGCGACGCGCGCCATAGGGAAAACCCATGACCGACAAGACCGACAAGCCCGACGCGCAAAGCTGGACCGGAAAGGCCGCCCTCGCCGGCGCCGCGATCGGCTCGGCCGCGCTCGCCGCCGCGCTGCTCTATGCCTCGCGCCGCAAGGAACGCGCCGAGAAGAAGAAGCCCGAGCCCGACCTGACGCCGGAAACCGACTGATGCAGCCGATCAACGAGGTCGAGGGCCGGGCGATTCCCTTCGGCCGCAAGAACGTCGACACCGACGTCGTCATCCCCGCGCACTGGCTCAAGACCGTCACGCGCGAGGGCCTGGGCAAGGGTGCCTTCGAGGCGGTCAAGCAGGAGCCGGGCAACGTCTTCACCGATCCGCAATATGCCGGCGCGCCGATCCTAATCGCGGGCGACAACTTCGGCTGCGGGTCGAGCCGCGAGCACGCTGCCTGGGCCCTGCTCGACATGGGCGTGACCTGCGTGATCGCGCCGAGCTTCTCCGACATCTTCTCGGGCAACGCCTTCAAGAACGGCATCCTCGCCGTGGCCCTGCCGCAGGAGGCGGTCGACCGGCTGCTCGAGGTGGCGAAGACCGATCCGATCCACGTCGACCTGGAGCACCAGACGGTCACGACCCCGTTCCAGGACCGCTTCACTTTCGCGATCGACCCGTTCCGCAAGCACTGCCTGCTCAACGGGCTCGACGAGGTCGGGCTGACCCTGGCCCGCAAGGACGCGATCGCCGACTACGAGAGCCGGGCCAAGGGCGAGTTGTCGTTCCTGTCCGGCGGTCTGGAGCGCGCGGCCTGACCCGTCCCTCCCCGCTCGACACGAACGGCGCGGACAGCTAGTTTCGACACTTCATCGAGGGAACCCCAATGACCACTTTCAATGATCGCGAGCGCGCCGAGGAAGCCAAGTTCGCGCACGACGAAGAGACCATGTTCCGCATCCACGCCCGCCGCAACCGCCTGCTCGGCCAATGGGCGGCGGACCTGATGGGCCTCTCGGCGGTCGAGGCCGAGGGCTATGCCAAGGGCGTCGTCCAGGCCGACTTCGAAGAAGCCGGCGACGAGGACGTGGTGCGCAAGCTGCTCGGCGACCTGGTCTCGGCCGGGGTCGACGCCGACGAGGCGACCGTGCGCGCCGCGCTGGAAGCCAAGATGGTCGAGGCCCGCCGCGCGCTGATCGGGGAAGCCTGATGGCCATGCCCGCGGCGGAGATCGAGACCCTGATCCGCGCCGGGATTCCCGACGCCGAGGTGACGATCACCGACCTGGCCGGCGACGGCGACCACTACGCCGCCCATGTCGTCTCCGCCGCCTTCGCCGGCAAGCCGCGCGTCGCCCAGCACAAGCTGGTCTATGCCGCGCTGGGCGAGCGGATGGGCGGCCAGCTCCACGCCTTGCAACTGACCACCGCCGTTCCCAACTGAGGAACGACCAGCGCATTCTCCCGAAGGCTTACGAACCCATGTCCGACAGCAACACCCGCATCGCCGAGATCGTGAACGGCAACGACGTCGTCCTGTTCATGAAGGGCACGGCCCTGTTCCCGCAGTGCGGCTTCTCCAGCCGGGCGGTGGCGATCCTCGATCACCTGGGCGTCAAGTACGAGACGGTCGACGTGCTTCAGGACATGGAGATCCGCCAGGGCATCAAGTCCTATTCGGACTGGCCGACGATTCCCCAGCTCTATGTGAAGGGCGAGTTCGTCGGCGGCAGCGACATCATGATGGAGATGTTCGAGGCCGGCGAATTGCAGCAGTTCCTCTCGGACCAGGGCATCGCCGCGGCGTAGCCCCGCGGGCCCCACTCCCCCATCCCCGCTTACGTTGCCCCGGGCTTGACCCGGGGTCCCGCTAGTTTTGGCGGGGTCGGTGCGTGGGGCGAAGTACAGCGGGACCCCGGGTCAAGCCCAGGGTGACGGGTGTTTTTCGGGGCGATGATTTCGGAGCTTCGAAGCTCGGGGAGGCGGGGTCCGGGAGACTGTGGACCCCGCCTCTATTCGAGACTGCTTTCGGGTATTCGATACATAGCATGACCCGTGCCAGTTTCGCGAAACGGCCGAAATCCAGCGATAAGCGCTAGCCCGCCGATGCGGCCGAGACCTCTCCTGTAAAGCATCCCGACACTATTCCCGCGAATCCCGCGCCCGGCGGTTTTCGCTTGCCAGCCCGCCGGGCGGCGGCAAGGAAGATCGCGATGACCGATCCCAATCCCGACAGCCTGACCTTCATTCCCGCCGCGACCGTGGTGATCTTCCGCCATGCGACGGACGGCGGCGCGGCCGAGGTGCTGATGGTCCAGCGCGCCAAGGAGATGCGCTTCGCCGGCGGCGCAGCGGTCTTCCCCGGCGGCCGGATCGACGCAGCGGACCGGACCCTCGCCGCCCGCCTCGCGCCCGAGGCCGATCCCGATACCACAGCCGCGAAGATCGCCGGGGTGCGCGAGACGCTGGAGGAGACCGGCCTCGCCATCGCGGTCGACCGCCCGGTCACGGCCGAGGAGGCCCGCCAGGCCCGCGCGCTACTGCTGGAGCAGGGCGAGCTGGCCCCGGTGCTGGAGCGCTTCGGCTGGTCGCTCGACCTCGCCGCGCTCACCCCCTTCGCCCGCTGGTGCCCGCGCTGGGACGGCGCCTTTGACACGCGGTTCTTCCTGTGCGACCTCGGCACCGGCGCGGTCGAGATCGCGGTCGACGCGACCGAAAACACCCGCCTGTTCTGGGCCAGCGCCGCCCGCACCCTCGAAATGGCCGACAACGGCGAGATCAGCGTGATCTTCCCGACGCGCCGCAACCTGGAGCGTCTCGCCCAGTTCGCCACCTTCGCCGAGACCCGCGCCCACGCCGAAACCACCCCAATCGAGACGATCTCGCCGCGCCGCGAGGAGCGGAACGGTGAGACGCACCTGACGATCCCCGAGGGCCTCGGCTATCCGGTCACGGCCCAGGTCATGGCCACGGTCAAGCGGGGCTGAGGGCCGCCTTGCGCCCGCTGGCGGCGTAGAGCGCCAGCAGGATCGCCACGACGAAGAAGCCGGCCATCGCGATGATCGCCGGGTTGTAGGACCCGGTCGCGGTATAGACGCCCGCCGAGCCGACGATCGCGAAGGCGATGAACGGCAGCGAGATCACCGTGTTGACCCCGAAGCCGCGGCTGAAGCTCGCCTGGCCGAAGGCCTCGGTGATCGACTTGCTGATCCCCGGGATCGCCCCCGCGCCGTGCATCCCGATCAGGCCGACGATCAGCGCGGTCGCCGCGAACGGCGGCTGGAGCAGCAGCAGGGTCCAGAGCACGGCGCAGTCGAAGGCGATCAGCGCCAGGGTCCGCGCGCCGCCCAGGCGGTCGCTGACCCAGCCGAACAGGACCGAGCCGAGGATGCCGACCGCCGACATGATCGACTGGATCAGCGCGGATTCGCCCGGGGTGAAGCCCCACGACATGGCCATCGGCACCAGCAGCGAGCCGAGCAGGACCGAGCTGGCCATCGAGGCGATCACCGCCAGGCACATCGCCCAGTAGCGCGGCCGGGCGAGGAGCTGGGCGACGCTGAACGAGCCGTCCGCCGTGCGCTTTTCCGCCGGCTCGGGTGCTGGCTGCTCGCCGCCCGGGGGATGATCGACCGCCAGCAGGGTCAGCGGCACGAGGAAGATCGCGGTGAAGATCGCCAGGGTGAGGTAGGCGGCGACATGGCCGTTGCGCTCGATGAACCAGTTGAGCGCCACCGGCAGGATCGCGATCACGATCGGCAGGTGGACCACGCCGAGCGCCAGGCCGCGGTTGCGGTTGAACCAGCGGGTGACGAGGGTTGCCGGGCCGACCGATCCGGTCAGGCTCATCGCCGGGCCGAGAAGCAGGCCGTAGGCCAGGAGATAGAGCGGATAGCTGTTGGTCAGGCCGAGCACGGCGAAGCCGCCCACGGTCAGCAGCGCGCCGATCACCAGGATCAGCCGCAGCGAATAGCGCGCGAGCAGCACGCCCGCGAAGGGCGCGACGATCGACGAGCCGATCAGGACGAGCGGGATGCCCAGCGAGGCCTGCTCGGCATTGATGCCCATGCGTTGCTGCACCGAGGCGAGCATCACCCCGAAATGGCCCATGACCGTGCCGATCACGACATTGTGCGAGACCCCGGCGATCACGCCCATCCGGACCGCGAGCGGGTGGTTGGGCGCGCCTTCCGGCGCGGCTGCTTCTGCCTGGATCACTCCCGTCCTCTCTCTATCCTCGGCGGCCTTTGCCGACCCTTGCGACGGGTTGTCGCAGGCAGGCGGCGGAATGGCCAGCGGGAAATTCGCCGTAACCGAACTGCCGCACAAGCGTCACACCCGCGCAACGCGGGTCGGC
This sequence comes from uncultured Novosphingobium sp., assembly GCA_938005655.1. Taxonomy (GTDB): domain Bacteria; phylum Pseudomonadota; class Alphaproteobacteria; order Sphingomonadales; family Sphingomonadaceae; genus Novosphingobium. Next base: position 5,851 of record CALLNA010000252.1, on the reverse strand, counting down.
TAGGCCCGCCGCATGACCACCACAGACGACAGGCGGGATCTTCCCATGCCGTTCGATGATGATGCAGACCTGCTTTCGCGCAAGCCCACGCCGGCCCCGACGGGCAAGATCCCCGACTGGCTGGCCCTGCCCGATCCCAAGGGCTTCCGCCCCAAGCGCAAGTACCGCACCGTCTGGATCAGCGACGTCCACCTCGGCACCCGCGGCTGCAACGCCGCGCTGCTGGTCGACTTCCTCCGCTCGATCGAGTGCGAGACGCTCTACCTCGTCGGCGACATCGTCGACGGCTGGCGCCTGCGCAAGGGCTGGTACTGGCCCGACGCCCACAACGAGGTGATCCGCCGCGTGCTCAAGATGGCGCATCGCGGAACCCGCGTGATCTTCGTCGCGGGCAACCACGACGAGATGCTGCGCGACTACGCCGGCCTCACCTTCGGCGGGGTCGAGTTGGTGCTGGAGGCAATCCACACCACGGCCGACAACCGCCGCCTGCTCGTCACCCACGGCGACAGCTTCGACGGCGTGGTGCTCTATGCCCGCTGGCTCGCCTTCCTCGGCGACAAGGCCTACGGCCTGCTGCTGCGCGCCAACATCCTGGTCAACGGGGTGCGGCGGCGCTTCAAGCTGCCCTACTGGTCGCTCTCCGCGCACCTCAAGCGCAAGGTGAAGAACGCGGTCCAGTACGTCTGCAACTACGAGGAAGCCCTCGCCCGCGAAGCGCTGGACCGCGGCCTCGACGGCATCGTCTGCGGCCACATCCACTGCGCCGAGATCCGCCAGATCGGCCCGATCACCTACTACAACGACGGCGACTGGGTGGAGAGCTGCACCGCCCTGACCGAGGATGCGCGAGGGGCTATGGCGATTCTCGACTGGGCCAAGGAGACTGCCCAGACCCCCGCCGCCGCACTGGAGAGCGCCGCATGAAGATCGCGATCGCCACCGACGCCTGGTATCCGCAGGTCAACGGCGTCGTCCGCACCCTCGCCGCCACCGTCGCCGAGCTCGACCGCCGCGGCTACGAGGTCGAGCTGATCACGCCCGAGCGCTTCACCACCATGCCGCTGCCCGGCTATGCCTCGATCCGCCTGGCGATGGCCCCGCGGTTCAGCGCGCGCAAGATGCTCGACGCCTTCGCCCCCGACATCGTCCATATCCCGACCGAAGGCCCGATCGGCTGGAGCGCGCGCGGCTGGTGCCTGGCGCGCGGCGTCCCCTTCACCAGCGCCTTCCACACCCATTTCCCCGAATATGCCGCCTTGCGTACCGGGATCAGCGCCGAGCGCTTCTGGCCGATCATGCGCCGCTTCCACGCCCCCAGCCGCGCCGTGCTGGTCGCGACCGAGACCCTGGCGGGCGAGCTTGCCCGGCACGGCCTCGCCCGGACGCAGCGCTGGAGCCGGGGCATCGACCGCTGGATCTTCCGCCCCGATGGAGAGATCCACCCGGCCCTCGCCGCCCTGCCCCGCCCGATCCTGCTCAACGTCGGCCGGGTGGCGCTGGAGAAGAACCTGGAGGCCTTCCTCGACGCGGAGGTCCCCGGCAGCAAGGTGGTCGTCGGCGACGGCCCCGCGCTCGACGACCTCAGGCGCCGCTATCCGGACGCGCATTTCCTGGGCGCGCTCGCCGGCGAGGAACTCGCCAGCGCCTACCGCGCCGCCGACAGCTTCGTCTTCCCGAGCCGGACCGACACCTTCGGCCTGGTGGTGATCGAGGCTCTCGCCTGCGGCGTGCCGGTCGCCGCCCTGCCCGTGCCCGGCCCGCTCGACATCCTCGGCCCCGAGGGCCGCGGCGTCGATGGCCGGTTCCCCGCCACGGTCGGCGCGCTGGATGAGGACCTCACCGTCGCGATCCAGCGCTCGCTCCAGCTCGACCGCAAGGCTGCGGCGATCTTCGGCGCCCGCTTCTCCTGGTCGGCGGCCACCGACCAGTTCCTCGCCGCGATCCACGGCGCGGTCGAGGAAAGCACCCGCGTGCACCGCACAGAGCTGGAGCAGGCATAAGGGAAAGCCGCCACACCTTTCGGTTTATGCGGCCGGCCGTTGCATCGGCTTCGCCTATTTTCGCATCCAGCACCGGGCGACCACGGCGAGCGGCACGCCCAGGCCGATCCAGGCAAAAGCATCGTAAAGCCCGTCGCCGAGCAAGCCGGCGATCAGGCCTGCGAGGGTCAGGGCGGCAAGCGCCAGGGGAATCGCGAGCGTCACCCAGGCGGAATGGCGCTGGGGCCGGCGCGCGCTCATGCCGCTTTCCCTTTGCGCCGGGCATTCCGCCGGCCGGCCGGGGCGAGCCAGAGGTAGAGACCGCTGGCCAGGACGACGATCGTGAGCAGGTCGAGCAGCGCCCAGATCAGCTTCATCGGCAAGCCGCCGTAGTCGCCGAAGTGGAGCGGCTGCGACAGGAGCAGGGCCTGCATGTACCACGGCATCGGCGCGACCGCCGCCAGCCTGCCGGTGCGCGCATCGATCAGGACCGGGGTCAGCAGCTTCTCGGTTCGCGGGGTCGCGCCCTGGAGGAACACCGCCAGGTGGTGATTGCTGCTGTAGGCGACGCCGGGAAAGGCGACGAACTGCGGGCGCATCCCCGGCGCAGCAGCCAGGGCCAGCCCGACCGCACCGTCGACCGAGGTCTCGGCCCGGGCCGGGCGCTCGCCGGCATAGGGCGCGGACAGGGCGGCGAGCCGGTCGGCCTTCCAGTAGTCCGTCACCGGCCCCGCCAGGGTGTTGATCGTCCCGGTCAGCCCGACAACGAGCGCCCACATCAGGGTCGTGATCCCCAGCAGGTTGTGCGTGTCGACCCAGCGGACCCGCGCGCGCTTCTCGCGGCGCAAGGCCCCGAACGGCAGGCGGGCCATGAACGGCACGTAAAGCACCACGCCCGAGACGATCGCCAGCGCGAATAGCAGCCCCATCGCGCCGAGGAACAACATGCCGGGCAGGCCGAGGAACATGTCGGTATGCAACTGGAGCAGCAGGTCCATGATCCCGCCCGCGGGCGGCGCGGGCAGGATCTCGCCGGTCCGCCGGTCGAGCGAGAGGAAGTGCATCGCGCTGCCGGCGGAGTCCGGCTGGGGCGCGGTGGTCACGTTTACGACCGGGCGGTCGGTATCGAAGCTCAGGTAGAGCGGGACCTCGCCGGGATGCGCCGCCAGCGCCCGCGCCAGCAGGGCGTCGAGCGAGAGCAGCGGCGTCCCCTCGGGCAGGGCCGTGAGGGGCGGGCGCTCATGCAGCCAGCCGTCGATCTCCTCGTGGAAGATCAGCGGCAGGCCGGTCACGCAAAGCATCAGCAGGAAGGCGGTGCAGACCAGGCTCGTCCACTTGTGGACGAAGGCCCAGGCCCGGATGCTTCCCGTGCTGATCGCTTTGCGCGGCATGGGGCCGCCCATAGCCGCGCCCGCGGAGTTTGGCTCAGAACTTTTTGGTGACCGTACCGATCACCTGGCGGCTCTGGCCGAAGAAGCAGTTGGTCGCACCCTCGCACCGCGCCGCATAGCGCTTGTCGAAGATGTTGGTGCCGTTGACCGCGAAACGCCAGCCGGGGATGTCGTAGTGGATCGTCGCGTCGAACAGCGTGGTGGCCGGCGCAACGAAGAGATCCTGGCCCGCCACGGACTGCTGGATGCCCGGCGCATCGCTGAGATAGCGCGCGCCGAAGCCGGCGCCGAGGCCGGCAAGCGCACCCTTGGCCATCGTGTAGTCGACGAACAGCGAGGCCTTGTGCTGCGGCACCGCCGCCAGCCGTGCGCCGACCTCTGCGGGATTGTTGCTCTTGCTCACCCGTGCATCGGTGTAGCTGTAGGAGGCGTTGATGCTGAGCTGCTGCCGGATGCGGGTCACGACCTCGAACTCAACGCCCTTGGAGACGACTTCGCCGGTCTGGACCTGGAAGCCGGTGTGGTTGAGATCGTTGGTGAGGACGTTCGACTGCTGGATGTGGAACACCGCCGCCGTTGCGAACAGCTTCACGCCGTCGCCGAGGCCGCGTGCATCATACTTGACGCCGACTTCCCACTGCTTGCCCTCGGTCGGCGAGAAGGCCTGCCCGTCGAAGGTCTGGCCGACGATCGGCTGGAACGAGGTGGCATAGCTCGCATAGGGCGCGATTCCCGCCTCGGTCACGTAGGTGCCGCCAACCCGCCAGGTGAACTTGCTGAGCGAGGTCTTGGGATAGAGCGCGCCGGTCGCGTAGTTGTCGATCGTCATCCAGTCGTTGCGGCCCGACAGGGTCAGGATGAAGCCGCCGAGCTTCGCCTGGTCCTGCACGTAGAGGCCGGTCTGCTTCAGCTTCTGGTCGGTGAACGGGGTCAGCGAGGTCGGCGCCGGGATCGGCGTGGTGCTGTAAACCGGGTCGAACAGGTCGATCGAGGTCGCCGAGAGGAAGGCATAGGCCGACCGCTCGCGATAGTTGCGGTAGTCGAGGCCGAGCAGGATGCGGTGCTCGATCGGCCCGGTGGCGACATTGGCATCGAACCGCGAATCGATCGTGAACTGCCAGGTGTCGTCCTTGAAGGGGAAGTTGCTGCGGGTCAGCGTCCGGTTGTCGGCCTGCAAGGCCTCGGTCGCGGGCCAGACCGCCGCCGGGTAGATGATCTGCTGATACTCGTGGTACTCACCCCACCGCGTGTTCTGGGTGAAGCGCAGCGCCGGGGAGAAGCGGTGGGTCAGCTCATAGCCGATCCCCCACTGGCTGCGGCGGTAGTAGTTGTAGTCGGGCTCGCCCAGGTTGACGCTGCGCCGGACCTCGCCGACCGGATTGGGATAGAGCACGCCGACGGCGGGCAGGAAGCCGTTGGTGTCGCCGTTCACCCGGTCCCACTGATAATAGCCGAGCGCGGTGATCTCGGTGTCCGGGCCAAGCTCGGCCGAGACCGCCGGCGCGAAATAGGCGCGCTTGGCATTGACGAAATCGACCTGGCTGCCGCGGTCGCGGTAAAGGCCGGTCAAGCGCGCGTTGAGGCCGTCGGCCAGCGCGCCGGTGACGGTCCCGGCGATCTGCTTGAAGTCGTCGGTCCCGTACTTGGCCTGGAGCTCCGCCCCGAACTGCGCGGACGGACGGCGGCTGGTCAGGTTATAGATGCCGCCCGGCGGGGTCGTGCCGTAGAGCACGCCGGCCGGTCCCTTGAGGACGTCCACCGCTTCGAAACCGTAGAGGTCGACGCCGACATTGGCGATGGTCGAGCTGATCGGGGCCTGGAGGCCGTCGATATACTGGACTGGAATGAAGCCGCGCAGCTTGAGGAAGTCGAAGCGCAGGTCGGGGCCGTAGTTCTCCCCGACGATGCCGGCGGTGTAGCGCACGGCCTGCTGGACATCGACGAAGTTGAGGAGGTCGATCTGATCGCGCGAGACGACCGAAACCGACTGAGGGGTCTCGATCAGCGGGGCGGTGGTCTTGCTCGCGGTGATCGCGCCCGAAGGGACGAAACGGCGGGCGGTGACGACAATCTCGCCCTCGTCGGTGCGCACGGTCTCGACGCCGGTAGCCTCGTCCTGGTGCTCGTCCTGGGCCATCGCGGCGATCGGCACGAGGAAGGCGGCGGCACCGGCAAGGAGGGCGGTGGAACGGGTGAGGCGGGTCATGGACGGTCCTTCTGCGAGAGGGCGGGCGGGGCGTTACCGGCCGCCATGTCAATAATCCGCCCTTGCGTTGATTGAGAATCATTTGCAATTGCAGATTATTGTTCCGTCGCGATAGGCTGTGATCTGATGCATATTGAACACAGTGCGGGCACCGTTCCCCTGCGGGGCGAAGGCGAGACCCTGCCGCTCGGCGGGCTGGCGACGGTCGTTTTCCTGGGCGTGACCGCCGGGGTGCAGATGAGCGACCGGGGGCTACAGGCGGTCCCCTCCCC
>CALLNA010000251.1 GCA_938005655.1 uncultured Novosphingobium sp. | reverse complement strand
CCGCAGCGGGCGCAGAAACGGTGGCGATCATGCCAGTCCACCAGGCTGCGCGCCCCGCCGTAGATCGCGAGATCGTCCGCCGCCAGGGCCGAGAGCGTCAGCCAGGTCCGCGGGCTGCCGGCCGCCACGCTGCCCGTGGCCGGCGCTTCGGCGAAGCAGCCCCGCCCCTCGTGATCGAGTCCGAGGAACACCAGCTCGGCCTCCGGCCCGGCGTCGGCGAGCGAGCCCCAGCCGAGCGCCCCTTCCGCGTCAACGCGCGGGTCGAGCCCGTCGAGCAGCAGCAGCCGCGCGCGCGGCCCTTGCAGCGCGGCGAGCGCCGCGGGATCGCAACGGACGTGATCGGCCCGGTCGAGCGGCGAGCCGGCGAAGGGAATGGTCATGATTCGGGCGGCCTCGTCAGGCTGTCGTCGCGCACGTCCTTGAGGAACTCGTCGCGCGTCGGATAGGTGTCGGACGGCATGTATTGGACGTAGAGCCCGGCGCGCAGCCCCAGCCGCGTGTTGACGAAGCCGATCGTCCCCGCCGCGCCCGACCAGCCGAAGCTGCCCTCGTCCTCGCCCAGGCCGACCTTGCCGCCCGCGCCGAAGCCCGAACCCTCGGCCATGGTCCCCTTGGTCTGGACGCCGGGCGGCAGCAGGTTCGACATGCCGAGCACCACGGCCTTTTCCGGGATCACCTGCCGTCCGCCGCTGCGCCCGCCGTTCACCAGCAGGGCGAGGAAGCGGTCGTAGTCGGCCGGCGAGCCGACCAGCCCGGCCCCGCCGAAGGCGAAGGCCGGCGGATCGCGGAACACCGAGTCCGCCGCCTTGTCGAGCGGGGCGGCGATGCCCTGGACGATCCCGTAGTTGGTCGTCAGCCGCGCCGCCGCCGTGTCCGGCACCTGGAAGAAGCTGGAGGTCATCCCCGCCGGGCCGAACAGCCGCTCCTGCAGGAAGTCGCCGAAGGGCTTGCCGACGATTCGCCCGATGACCAGGCCGAGGATGTCGAGCCCCATCGAATAGGACCATCTCGTCCCCGGATCGGCGACCAGCGGGACCGAGGCGGCGCGCCTGACGAACTCGTCCGGCCCCGGCGTCGGCACCGGCGCGGTCAGGCCCGGCACCGGCAAGCGCGAGACCACGGCCGGGACCACGCCCAGCCGCATCAGCTCCTGCCCGACCTTGTTCTGGCCGATCGAATAGCCCAGCCCCGAGGTATGGGTCATGAGCTGGCGGATGGTGATCTGCCCCTTCGCCGGCCGCGCTTCCAGGCCCTTGGCCGGGTCGATCGCGACCTTGGGATCGGCGAACTCGGGCATGAAGTCGGCCAGGTTCTGGTCGAGCCCGAGCTTGCCCTCGTCGATCAGGATCATCGCCGCCATGCCCGTGACCGGCTTGGTCATCGAATAGAGGCGGAACAGGCTGTCCGGCCCGAGCGGGACCGGATTGTCGAAGCCGAGCAGCCCGCGCGGGATCGCGGCGAGCGGCCCCGCGCCCCAGCCGAAGGCGGCGAGCGCGCCGGCCAGCTTGCGCTCGGCCACGTAGCGGTCGAGCATGGCCGTGACCTTGGGCCATTGCCGGTCGATCGAGGGAGCGGCGGGCGGAGCGGCGAAGGCCCATTGGGGCAGCAGGGCCGCACCGGCGACCACTCCAGCGCCCCGCAACAGGGTCCGCCGCGTCAGGATCATCGCTTCAGGCACGCGTCTCGCTCTCCTCCAGGCCGGCCCCTTCGAGACAGGCCAGCGCCAGCCGCGCCGCCTTGGCGAACAAGGTTGGCAGGCCCGCCTCGCCGAGGCGGTCGATCGGCCACCACTCTCCCTCGCCGGGCGCGAGACTAGCCCAATCGCGGCCCGAATAAAGCGATACGTTCAAGCGCAGGTTGAAATGGGTGAAGTCGTGGGCGATCGCCCCCGCCGGCCGCTTCGCCGACCAGGACCAGGCCCAGTGGGACGAGGT
>CALLNA010000250.1 GCA_938005655.1 uncultured Novosphingobium sp. | reverse complement strand
GGCGAGGGCCCCCGCCGCGAGCCCGAGGACCAGGCAGCGACCCAGAATGCGCGTGCGACGAAGCATCGATAGTCTCCCATCTTGCCGCGCCGTTCCTGGCCGCGGCCGAATCCGAATGTTCAAGAACGCCGGAGCCGCATGCGGCGCCGGCGCTCGGTTGTGAGCGTTACCAGCACCGGCGCGAGCGGGATGTCAAGCCGGCGGTGAAGCGGGGCGATGCCTCGTTTGAATTTTGGCTTCGGGGTGAGGAGCTGTCACAACCGCTCGTCGCCCCGGGCTTGACCCGGGGCCCCGCTGCCCTTCCGAGCCGGGTCTATCGCGGGCGGTGAAAAGGAAGCGGGACCCCGGGTCAAGCCCGGGGCGACCAATGCGGGGGAGGTCGGCTATCGGACCGTGAACCGAAATTCAAACTGCGTCGCCACCCGGAGCGGCGTCCGACTGGCGCAGGACCAGCTCGAAGTTCAGCCGGTGATGCCGCGCGGGCAGATGGCCGCGCGCGGCCTCCACCGCGAAGCGGGTGGCGAGGCGCGCCATCTCCTGGATCGGCTGGCGCACGGTCGTCAGCTCGGGCCAGATCGTCGTCGCCAGGGGGGTGTCGTCGAAGCCGACGATGGAGATCTGCGCCGGCACGTCGAGCCGGTGCTTGTGCGCCACGGCGATGGCGGCGGCGGCCATGTCGTCGTTGCTGGCGAAGATCGCGGTCGGCCGCGGATCGAGCGTGACCAGCGCCTCGGCCGCGATCATGCCCGAGCGATAGGTGAAATAGCCCTGCTGGATCAGCCGCGGCTCGATCGGCACCCCGGCCTCGCGCAGGGCGCGCAGGTAGCCCTCCTTGCGCAGCTCGGCCGAGGACTGCTTGGTGCTGCCCATGATGAAGCCGATCCGGCGATGGCCGCGCGACAGCAGGTGCGAGGTCATCGCGTGGGCCGCGGCCTCGTCGTCGATCGTGACCGCCGTGGCGAAGTCGGCCGGGCGGGCCGTGGCGATCTGGACGATCGGCAGCTTCATCCGCCGCAGCGCGTCGAGCAGCCCGGGATCGTCGGCCAGCGGCGAGGGCAGCAGCGCCGCGTCGATCCCGTGCTTGCCGAGCCGCTCCGCCAGGGCGTGGTCGTTCTCGCCGTCGCAGTACTCGACGGTGAGCTGGATGTCGGCGGCGCCGACCTCGGCCAGGCAGCCGACCAGGAGTTCGCTGAGGTAGCCCGCGCTGGGATTGTTGTGGAGCAGGGCGATGCGGCAGTCGCGCCCGCCGGCCAGGCTCCGCGCCGCGCGGTTGGGCACGTAGCCGAGCGCGGCGATCGCCGCCGCGACCCGCTCGCGCTTCTCCGCCCCGACATTGGCGTCGCCGTTGACCACGCGCGAGACGGTCATCGGCGAGACCTCGGCCATGCGGGCGACGTCGGCCACCGTCGGGCCGCTTTGCGCGCGCCGCCGCCGCCGTGGAGCTGGTTTGGTCCCGTTGCCCTGCATCGCCTATCGGTTAGGGCACCGGCGGACCGGCCGCAAGGGCGGCCCTGCGGCGGGCTGTTCGATGGCGCGGTTTGCGGTTATCACGCTGTTAGCGCTAACGAAGGGAGGGGACGGATGGCGAGGGCGACGGCAGGGATTCACCGGGTTGTGGCAGGCGCGCTGGCGGCGGCCTTGCTGGCGTCGACCGCAGCGGCCGCGCCGCCCCCCGCGCTACCCGTCGCCCCGCCCCGCGCGCTCGCCCCGGCCGAGCCCGCCGCGCCGCGACCGCGCCTGATCGTCCTGACCGACATCGGCAACGAGCCGGACGACGCCGAATCGATGGTCCGGCTGCTGCTCTATTCGAACGACATCGAGATCGAGGGGCTGGTCGCCTCGACCTCGCGACACCTGCCCAGGGACCCGCATCCCGAACTGATCGAGCAGCGCATCGCCGCCTACGGCACCGTCCTCGGGAACCTGCGGCGGCACGACCCGCGCTATCCCGACGCCGCCTGGCTGCGCGCGCGGCTGCGCGCCGGCAGCCCGGTCTATGGCATGAGCGGGGTTGGCAAGGGCAAGGACACCGCCGCCTCGCGCCTGATCATCGCGGCGGTCGACCGGCCCGATCCGCGCCCGGTCTGGATCGCCGCCTGGGGCGGGGCGGCCGACCTCGCCCAGGCGCTGTGGACGGTGCGGGCCGAGCGCTCGCCCGAGGCGGTCGAGCGCTTCGTCGCCAGGCTGCGGGTCTATTCGATCTCCGACCAGGACGACGCCGGCCCCTGGGCCCGCGCCTATTTCCCCAAGCTGTTCTGGGAGACCGGCATCCACGGCTTCACCCGCTATCAGCTCGCCACCTGGACCGGCATCTCGGCGCCGCTGCCGGGGGCCGACCAGGGGCCGGTGAGCAAGGAATGGCTGGAGCGGAACATCCGCGCCAAGGGGCCGCTGGGGGCGCTCTATCCGCTGCCCGCCTATATCATGGAGGGGGACACGCCCTCGTTCCTCTCGCTGATCCCCAACGGCCTGAGCGTTCCCGAGCGGCCCGACTGGGGCGGCTGGGGCGGGCGCTACGACCGGCTGTCGGACGGGCTCGGGCTGTGGACCACGACCACCGACACCGTCCGGGGCAGCGACGGCCAGACCTATTCCACGCCCCAGGCGACGATCTGGCGCTGGCGCAGCGCCTTCCAGAACGATTTCGCGGCGCGGATGCAGTGGTCGGTCACGCCCGACTACGGCCAGGCCAACCACGCGCCGCGGCCCGTGCTCAACGGCCGGGCCGGGCTGGAGCCGGTCGAGATTGCCGCCTGCCCGGGCCGGCCGGTCACGCTGTCGGCCGCCGGCTCGTCCGATCCGGACGGGAACGCGCTGACCTATCGCTGGCGCTGGTATCGCGAGGCCAGCGGCCTGTTCGCGCCCGACCTCAAGCTGTCGGCCGAGACCGGCGAGACGGTCACGGCGACGCTGGGCGACACGGCCCATGTCGACCAGTTCGCCCCGCCGGCCGCCTACCGACTGCACGTGATCCTGGAGGTGAGCGACGACGGCGCGCCGCAGCTCACGCGCTATCGGCGGGCGATCATCACCGTGCCCGGGGCCGCCGCGCCCGGTGAGCAGCGCGACTGCGCGGTGCGGCCGATCCCGCCCTCGCACTGAGCCGGCGTCAGGCGGCTCCCCGCGCCGAGGCCGCCAGGCCCCGCGCGCCGTCGAGGATGAAGTCGACGTCCTTGGCCGCGAGGACGAGGTCGTAGCCCTCGGCGAACATCTCGCCCACCGTCCGGCCGGGGCGCAGGGTGGAGGCGAGGTACTTGCCCGCCGCCTTCACCCGCCGGGCCGCGTGGTCGACCTTCTCCCACAGCGCGGGGTCGCCCATGGCATTGAGCAGGCCCATGCTCGCGGCGAGGTCGCGCGGGCCGATCAGCAGCATGTCGACGCCTTCGACCGCGCAGATCGCGTCGATCTCGTCGACCGCCCGTGCGGATTCGATCTGGATCACGATCAGCCGCCCGTCCTCGGCCTCCGGCGCGTAGTAGCCCGGGTCCAGCCCATAGCCGGCGGCGCGGATGCCGGCGCCCGCGCCGCGTTCCCCGCGCGGCGGATAGCGGCAGGCGGCGACGGCCGCCGCGGCCTCCTCCGCCGTGTCGATCGCGGGGAAGACGATTGCCTCGCAGCCCGCGTCGAGCAGGCGCCGGGCGTGGCGCAGGTCGCCGGGCGGCACCCGGACCATGGCGCGCATCGCGCTGCTGCGCAGCGCGCGCGCCTGGGCGACGAAGTCCTGCACCCCGCCGGTCCCGTGCTCGTGGTCGATCATCGCCACGTCGATGCCGCTCTGCCCGACGATCTCGGCCACGTCGGGCGAGGGGAGCATCATCACGATCCCCAGTTGCCCGCCGCCCTGCCGCAGTCTCCGCTTCAGCGAGTCGCCCGTCATCTTCGCTCTCCTGCCACCCGCGCGGCGACGGCGCAGCACTGGCAGCGGCCTCCCGCCCGCGTCAAGCGGCTCGCGCTTAGGTGGTGCCGCAGCTTGAATTCGGCTTGCGGCCTCATCGCTGACATTCCCCATCCTCTTCGTCACCCCGGACTTGATCCGGGGTCCCGCTTTCCTTTTCCGACGTCGCGCAGGAAGAAGCGGGGCCCTGGATCAAGTCCGGGGCGACGAGGCTTGTGATGGCCGTTCCCTCCTGCCCGAAATTCGAACTGAGGTCCTACCGTCGTTCGGCTATTGTGTCGTTTGATATGACATAGTAAGGAAACGAAACGCTGGAGTCGCCATCGGCTCGCGCCACGGGAGAGAAGCCTTGGGAAAGAACTGCGACGAATTGCTGAGCAAGGCCATGAGCGACGCGGCCTATGCCCCCTATGCCGAGGTCCGCGAGACGCAGATCGCGGCGATGAACGAGCGGCTGCATGAGCAGGGCCAGCGGATCAAGCTGGTCGCGCTGCGGGCCAAGGACGCGGAGATCGCCGAGATTCGCAGCCTGGCCGACGCCGTGCCGCTGCTGCTGCCGCACACCGCCTACAAGAGCTATCCCGAGAGCTTCCTGACCGAGAAGAAGTGGGACCGGCTGACCAAGTGGCTCGGCACGGTCTCGGCCTGCCCGACCGACCAGGTCGACCTCTCCGGGGTCGCGGAGATCGATGACTGGGTGGAGGCCTGCGCCAGGGCCGGCCTGTTCGTCGCATGCTCCAGCGGGACCACCGGCAAGTCGGCCATGCTGGTCGCCTCGCAGAAGGACATCGACTTCTCCTGCGCCGACGGCATCGCCGCGGTGCAGTGGGGCTCGGACATCCGCGCGGGCGACATGCGGACCCCGGCGGGCGCGGCCGGCGCGGTCGCCTTCACTCACAAGAACCAGGCGATGGGCCAGGCGATGATGGCCGCCTTCGTCGATCCTCAGGCCAGCCACTTCCGCTCCGGCCTGCCGCCGGTCACGGTCGGCTCGCTGACCAAGATGATCACCCTGCGGAAAGCCATCGCCGACGGCACGGCCAAGCCCGGCGAGATCCAGGACTACGAGCGCGAGACCGAGGAGCGCCAGCGCGGCCTCGACCAGGCCCAGGTCGGCGCGGTCGAGGACATCATCTCCAAGCGCGACAAGAAGCTCTACATCACCGGCATGTGGGGCGCGCTCTATCCCTTCGCCGAGGCGGTCCGCGCACGCGGCTACAGCGCCAAGGACTTCCATCCGGAGAACGCGGTCTATCTCGGCGGCGGGCTCAAGCGCGCGCAGCTGCCCGACAACTACCGCGAATTCGTCTATGAGACCTTCAACCTCCAGCCGCGCTTCATCTACCAGATGTACGGGATGCAGGAGCTGGGCACCTCGATGCCGCGCTGCAAGGAGGGCCATCGCTATCACCTGCCCGCCTGGCTGGTCTGCCTGCCGCTCAACAAGGAGGGCGACGCGCTGGTCGAGGGCGTGGGAGAAGGCAAGGTCGAGGGGCGCGCCGCCTTCTTCGACCTGTCGATGGAGGCCCGCTGGGGCGGGGTGATCTCGGGCGACCATATCGAGATCGACTACAGCCCCTGCGCCTGCGGCAACGCCTCGCCCTCGATCGCCGACAATATCTACCGCTATGCCGACCTCGAAGGCGACGACAAGATCGGCTGCGCCGGCACCGTCGACGCCTATGTCCGCGGCCTGTCTTGATCCATCTGGAGACATGCGATGAACACGCTGACCGATCTGAGCCCGGCGCCGGCCGCTGACGCCGCCGCCATCGATTCCGCCCCCTTCTTCATCCGCGGCCAGGTGGTCGAGGGCGCCGAGCAGGTCCACCGCTCGCGCGACCTCGGGGTCGACTTCGCCACGCCGAATCTCGACCTGAATGCGCTGGTCCACCCGCGCACCGAGCTGCCGCCGCTGCTCAACACGCCGCTCTCGGAGATCATCGACTTCCTCTACGAGGCCGGGCAGAAGCTGGCCGATCCGAACAACGAGCACGTCCAGGCGACGATCGACCGCATGGCCAAGGTCAGCCTCCAGCCGCGCCTGTCGATCGAATACCAGATGCGGAGTTCGATCGACTATCTCGATCGCAAGTCGCTGTGGGAACTGGTCGAGCAGAACTTCCCCAACCCCAAGGCGCTCGACGAATGGGTGCCGCACACCGATCACGAGGGACGGCGCAGCTTCATCCGCGCCTTCGCCCCGCGCCTGATCCACGTCCTGCCGGGCAATGCGCCGAGCCAGGGCATCCGCTCGATCGCCCAGTCGGCGCTGGTCAAGTCGGTCAGCCTGTTCAAGATGGCCTCGGCCGATCCGTTCTCGACCGTCGCCTTCCTGCGGACCATGGCCGAGGTCGATCCGAACCACCCGGTGGTCCGCTCGATGTCGGCGATCTACTGGCGCGGCGGCGAGGAGAGCGTCGAGCGCGTGCTCTACCGCCCGCAGTATTTCGACAAGCTGGTCGCCTGGGGCGGCGGCGACGCGATCAACAACGTGATGAAATACATCGGGCCGGGCTTCCAGCTCGTCTCGTTCGATCCCAAGACCTCGATCTCGATGGTCGGCAAGGAAGCCTTCGCCGACGACGAGACCCTGGCCCGGGTGGCCGAGCTCAACGCCCTCGACGTGTCGATCGGCGGGCAGGAGCCCTGCGTCTCCAGCCGCTTCACCTTCATCGAGGCCAGCCCCGAGCAGGCCGACCGCTACTGCGAGCTGCTGGCGACGCGCATCCGCGTCGACCGCATGGGCGAGGGCACCCCGCGCCCGCTCGACCGGGAGCTGAAGGAGGAGATCGACACCCTGCGCGTGCTGGACGACGACTATGCCGTGTTCGGCAAGACCGACGGCCGCGGCGTCGCCATCCGCTCGGAGGAGCCGGTCGACTTCCACCCGCTGCGCAAGACCTCCAACGTGGTCTGCGTCCCCAGCCTGATGGAGGCGATGAAGCACGTCAACGTCGCGACCCAGACGGTCGGGGTCTATCCCTTCGAGCGCATGGCCGAGCTGCGCGACCACCTCGCCAGCGGCGGCGCCCAGCGCGTCGTGCGCCTCGGCGAATGCGGACCGAGCGCGATCGGCAACCCGCACGACGCGATGTACCCGCTCCACCGCTTCGTCCACTGGATGGCCAACGAGGACGGCTGCGAGAGTTAGGAACGCTCACCCCGCGCCATCCATCCACCCTTCTCGTCACCTTGAAACACGTTCAGGGTGACGGGCTTGGGGGAAACACGGGAGCAGCCGCACCTTGGCCAGACCGCGCACCAATACGCCGACCCAGCCCGACGATCCTCGCGCGCGGCGGTCGGTGGAGGCCCTGCGCGCGGCCCTGCTCGAGCTGCTCAAGACCCGGCGCTTCGACCAGATCGAGATCAAGGAGATCACCGACGCGGCGGGGGTGAGCTACCGGACCTTCTTCCGCCGCTTCGCCGGCAAGGACGACCTGCTGGAGGAGATCGCGGCGGGCGAGGTGCGCAACCTGCTCATGCTGGGCGAGGCGGCCATGCGCGGCGGCCGGCCAGAACGCTCGGTCACGGACATGTGCGACTACGTGCAGGGCCACCGCAAGCTGTGGACCGTCCTGCTCACCGGCGGCGGCGCCTCGGCCATGCGCGAGGAGTTCATGCGCATCTCCCGCGAGATCGCCGTGTCCGGCCCGCGGATCAACCCGTGGCTGCCGCTGGACCTTGCCGTCACCTTCGTCTCGAACGGCATCTTCGACATCTTCGCCTGGTGGATGCGCCAGGACGAGGACTATCCGATCGGGAATGTCGTCAAGCTGTTCAATGCCTTGATCGTGGATTCCGCCGGGCGGCCGAGGAACATCTCGCTGAGCTGACGCGGGACAACGATTCCGCTTGACAAAACGAACCATATGGGTTATATACCCTGCCGTCGGATCGGTGGATGTCAACGCCAGTCCGACACGCAGCGGGTGCGGGGAGG
>CALLNA010000249.1 GCA_938005655.1 uncultured Novosphingobium sp. | reverse complement strand
TCCCGCCGCGCAGCGCGATCGTCGCCTTCTCGGCCGAGCAGGTCTATGCCGTGGCCGAGATGCTGCGCCGCTTCCGCGGCGGCGCGGCGGTGGTGATGGGCGCGCTCTCGCCCCAGACCCGCAACGCCCAGGTCGCGATGTACCAGTCGGGCGAGGTCGACTACCTCGTCGCCACCGACGCGATCGGCATGGGGCTGAACCTTGACGTCAACCACGTCGCCTTCGCCGGCCTCGCCAAGTTCGACGGGCTGCGCCAGCGGCGGCTGACCCCGGCGGAGATGGCGCAGATCGCCGGGCGCGCCGGGCGGCACCAGCGCGACGGCACCTTCGGCACGCTGGCGGGCGGCGGAGGCCATGACGCCGAATTCACCCCCGAGGAGATCTACGCGATCGAGGAGCATCGCTTCGCGCCGCTCCCCCGCCTCTACTGGCGCGAGGCCGCGCCGCGCTTCGACAGCCTGGCGACCCTGATCGCCGACCTCGAGACCCCGCCCGGCCGCCCCGAGCTGGCCCCCGCGCCCGAGGCGATCGACCTCGCCGTGCTCAAGCGCCTCGCCGAGGAGCCCGAGGTCGCCGGCACGGTGCGCGGGAGCGGCCAGGTCCGCCGCTTCTGGGAAGCCTGCCGCCTGCCCGACTTCCGCCACCAGGGCGCCGAGACCCACGCCCGCTTCGTCGCGCGGCTGTGGCAGGACCTGCGCCAGGGCCAGCTTGGCGCCGACTACGTGGCCCAGGCGATCGCCGCGCTCGACCACGTCTCGGGCGACATCGACACGCTCCAGGGCCGGATCGCCGCGATCCGGAGCTGGGCCTATATCGCCCAGCGGCCCGACTGGGTGCTGGCCCGCGACGAAATGGCGGCCCGCGCCCGCGCGGTCGAGGCGCGGCTGTCCGACGCGCTCCACGCGCGGCTGACCGAGCGCTTCGTCAACCGCCGGACCACGGTGCTGATGCGCAAGCTCGGCGCCGACGCCGGCCTGCTGCCGGTGCGGCTCGACGGCGATGACGTCATGGTCGACGGCGAGGCGATCGGCGCGCTGCGCGGCTTCCGCTTCCGGGTCGATCCCGAGGCGCGCCATTCCGACCGCAAGCTGCTGCTCGCCGCGGCGGAGAAGCACCTGCCTGCGGTCCTCGCCGCCCGCGCCCGCGCCCTCGCCGCCGATCTGGCGGAAATCGCGCTGGAGGACGATACGGTGCGGTGGCATGGCGAGCCGCTGGCCCGGCTCGCGCCCGGCCGCGCCGTCTTGACGCCGCACCTGGTCCTCGACCCCGCACTGGAGGCGATTCCGCCAGCCGAGCGCAAGGTGCTGACCGCCGCCCTGGCGGCATGGCTCGACCAAGCCCTCACCCCGCTCACCCCACTGCGCAAGCTCGACGCGGCGAGCGCGGCCCTAGCCGGCGGGCCCGAGTTGCGCGCCCTGCTGATCCGCCTGGTCGAGGCGGGCGGCGTGCTGGCGCGCGCGGCCTCCGGCGTGGCCCAGCTCGGCAAGGAGCAGCGCGACCGGCTGCGCGCGCTGGGGGTGCGGGTCGGCGCGCTCGACCTGTTCGTCCCGGCCATGCTGCGCCCGGCCCCGCTGGCGCTGTGGCGCGCCCTGGCCGCGCTCAAGGGCCGCGAGGCCGCGCCGGCCCTGCCCGCCATGCCCCCGGTCGTGGCGACTGGACGCGGGGCGCCGCCGCTCGGCTATCGCCGGCTCGGCCGCCAGGCGGTACGGATCGACATGGCCGAGA
Source organism: uncultured Novosphingobium sp. (assembly GCA_938005655.1). Lineage (GTDB taxonomy): Bacteria > Pseudomonadota > Alphaproteobacteria > Sphingomonadales > Sphingomonadaceae > Novosphingobium. The sequence goes on along the minus strand of CALLNA010000249.1, from coordinate 1,796 downwards.
AGCTGCTGCTCGAAGCCCACGGCCGCCGCACCGCTCACGGCGGGCGGCGCGGCTTCGCGATCGATCCCGCGCTGGCCCGCTCGATGGGCCTCACGCCGGAAAGCCACGGGCAGCTCCTGCGCCTCGCCGGCTTCCAGCCGAGCGTGCCCCGCCCGCTGCCCGAGGGCATGTTCGGCCCGTCCCGGCCGACGCTATGGCGCTGGCGGCCGCCGCGGCGCGACGGGGCCTTCGCCGCGCTGGCCGAGCTGGTGGGATGACCATGCGAATCGACAAGCTCCTGTGGTTCCTGCGCTTCGCCAAGACGCGCGGTATCGCGCAGGCGATGGTCGGACAGGGCCATATCCGGCTCAACGGGCGGCGGATCGAACGGGCGCACCAGGGCGTCGGGGTGGGCGACGTGCTCGTCCTGCCCCTGCCCGCCGGGGTCCGCGTGGTCGAGGTCCTGGCCCTGCCGGCGCGGCGCGGACCGGCGAGCGAAGCCCAGTCATGCTATCGGATGCTTGACGAGGCGCGCCCTGATCCCCTAGCGGCGGGCTTTATTCGTACTCTGGCCCAAGGGGAGCCGCAGCCATGACCTATGTCGTCACCGACGCCTGTATCCGCTGCAAGTTCATGGATTGCGTGGAAGTCTGCCCGGTGGACTGCTTCTACGAGGGCGAGAACATGCTCGTCATCAATCCCAGCGAGTGCATCGACTGCGGCGTCTGCGAGCCCGAGTGCCCAGCCGAGGCGATCCTGCCCGACACCGAGAGCGGGCTGGAGCAGTGGCTGGAGCTCAACGCCAAGTACTCGGCGGACTGGCCGAACATCACCTCCAAGAAGGAGGCCCCGGCCGACGCCGACGAGTTCAAGGGCGTCGAGGGCAAGTTCGACAAGTTCTTCTCGGCCGAGCCCGGCGAAGGCGACTGATCCCTTTCCCAGGAGGCCGGCGCTGGTCCGGACAGGCGGGAATCCGTGAAGGATTCTCGCCTCTGGCACTTTTGTTGCCGAGGTGCTATATAATCGGGGACTGCCCGGGCGCTGACGCCCGATCCGGCAGCCTGGCACCACGAAAGGCAGGATCGGCACAGAACGGTTGATGGGGACATCCGCCGCGCGCGTGGCGATTGTCACCCCCGCCCCCTTGGGGCGCGAACCCGGGTCTCCTGCAGGCGAAAGGACGATTGATGACAACCAAGGCGAACGCCTTCGATGTTGGGGATTACGTCGTTTACCCGAAGCACGGCGTCGGCCGTGTGATCGAGCTGCAAGAGCAGGATATCGCCGGAATGCGGCTCGAGCTCTACGTGCTGCGCTTCGAGAAGGAGCGGATGACGCTGCGCGTGCCCGTGAACAAGGTCGAATCGATCGGCATGCGCAAGCTGTCGTCGGACAAGACCCTGCGCGAGGCGCTGGACACGCTGAAGGGCAAGCCCAAGGTCAAGCGCACCATGTGGTCGCGCCGCGCCCAGGAATACGAAGCCAAGATCAACTCGGGCGACCTCGTCTCGATCGCCGAGGTGACGCGCGACCTGTTCCGCGCCGACGACCAGCCCGAGCAGAGCTATTCGGAGCGCCAGATCTTCGAAGCGGCGACCAGCCGCCTCGCGCGCGAACTGGCCGCGATGGACCAGGTGGACGAGCCGAAGGCGCAGGAGCAGATCCTGGAGATATTGAACGCCGCCGCGCTGATCCACAACAAGGCGAAGGAAGTCAAGGAAGCGGCCGAAGCCGCCGACTGAGCCGGTTTTCCAGCCAGATTCATGAAAAGGGGGCGGTCCTGCGGGGCCGCCCTTTTTCGTTGCGGCGGGCGCGGG
>CALLNA010000248.1 GCA_938005655.1 uncultured Novosphingobium sp. | reverse complement strand
CCCAGCCCGGAAGCCCGTCTTCCGGCGGCGATTTAATCAGTCGGTTAAAGGGCCTCCACGGGCGGGTCAATCGCGATTGCGGGGAAACGAGACCTATGGTCTCATCAGCCCGCCGCCGTCGACGCTGATCACCTGTCCGGTGATAAAGCTGCCCTCGTCGGCCATCAGCAGCGCGCCCATCGCGGCGATGTCCTCGGGCTTGCCGAAGGCCTTGACCAGATTGGTCTCGCGCAGGGCCTGCTGGACCGGCTCGGGCAGCACCCCGTGGAAGCGGCCGTGGGCGATCACCCCGGGCGCGATCGCATTGGCGCGGATGCCCTCGGGCCCGAAGCGCCGGGCGACGTGGCGGACCAGGGCATGGACCGCGGACTTGCTCATCGCATAGGCGCAGCGCACCGCCTCGCCCTGGTAGGCCCCGCCGGTGGTCGTATAGACCATCGACCCGCCGCCGCGCGCCAGCATCGGCGGCAGGGCGTAGCGGGTGCAGAGCACGAAGCCGCGCGCGTTGACGTGCATCACCTCGTCATAGACCGCCAGCGGCAGGCCGAGGATGTCCTCGCCGCTCTCGCCGTCCTTGAACGAGGCGTAGTTGGCGTGGAACCCGTCGAGCCCGCCGAAGCGCGAGACGGCGAGGTCGACCAATGCCTTGACCGAGGCATCGTCGCCGCCGTCGAGGTGGGCGCCGAGCGCCGTCCCGCCGGCCGCGACGATATCGGCGGCGAGCGCCTGTGCGCCCTGCTCGTCGAGATCGCCGACCACCACGGCCGCGCCCTCGGCGGCATAGCGCCGGGCCAGCCCGCTGCCGATCCCGCCCGCGCCCGCCACGACGATCACCTTGCCCCGCAACCTGCCGTCCATCTCGTCCGTCTCCTCTCACCTTCCGGCCCTGCTGGCCGTTCCGGCGGTGACATTGTCCGTTGCGCGCGCGCAGGCCAAGTCGGAACCGTCTATGCAGGGGCCTCAGGAGAGCAGCCATGCCGGACGCCACGCAGCACGACCGCACGATCGTCGACCAGCACAACCGCCAGGCCGCGGGCTATGCCCGGCTGGCCGACAGCCTGGCCCAGAAAGACCGCAGCGCCACCTTGCGCGCCCGGATCGGGGCCGGGCCGGAGGACGAGGCGCTCGACGTCGCCTGCGGGCCGGGCCGGCTCACGCTGGACCTCGCGCCGCACGTGCGGCGGATCATCGGGCTCGACCTGACGCCGGGGATGCTGGAGCAGGCCCGCGCCGCCCTGGCCGCGAGCGGCGCGGGCAACGTCGCCTTCGTCCAGGGGGACGCCGCCGCCCTGCCCTTTGCCGACGCCGCCTTCTCGCTGGTCATCTCCAGCGCCGCCTTCCACCATTTCGCGGCACCCGGCCGGGTGCTGGCCGAGATGGCCCGGGTCTGCCGTCCCGGCGGCCGCATCGTGGTCAGCGACGTGACCCCGGCGGAGGACAAGGCGGCGGAATACGACCGGATGGAGCGCCTGCGCGATCCCTCGCACGGCCATGCCCACAGCCTGGTGGAACTGGCCGAGCTGGGCCGTGCGGCGGGGCTGGGCGCGCCGGAGGTCCATACCGGCCTGACCGGACCGATGCCCTATGCCGCGGTGCTGGCGACCTCCTTCCCGGAGGCGGCGACGCGCGAGAACCTGCTGGAGATGATGCGGCAGGACGCCGCTGAGGGCCGGGACCGGCTGGGCTTCCGGGCCGCGCTGGGAGAGGACGGCGCGGTGCTGGTATCCTACCCGATGTCGCAGGTGGTGTGGGTGCGGCCGTAAAGAAAAACCTCCCCGGCATGGGGAGGCGGCAGCCCTGTAAGGGCTGACGGAGGGGGCGCGGCGTCGGGCCGGCTGCCCCCTCCACCACCGCTTCGCGGCGGTCCCCTCCCCGTTTCCGGGGAGGAGCGCGCGGTTACTTCCCGCAGATCGCCTTGGCGGTGGCGACCACGTCGGCCGGCTGGACGAGGAACGCGTCCTCGAGCACCTTGGCGAAGGGCACGGCGCAGTAGGGCGCGCCGAGGCGCTTGACCGGCGCCTTGAGCTTGCCGAACAGCTCCTCCTGGATGGTCGCGGCGATCTCGGCGCCGGGGCCGAAGCTGCGGACCGCCTCATGGACGACGATCGCGCGGCCGGTCTTCTCGACCGAGGCCAGCACCGTCTCCTTGTCCCACGGCGAAACCGTCCGCAGGTCGACGATCTCGGCCGAGATGCCGGCCTCGGCCAGCTCGGCGGCGGCCTGGTAGCAGGCGAACATCATCGACGAGTAGGAGATCAGCGTCACGTCGGTGCCCGGCATGGCCACGGCGGCCTTGCCCAGCGGGATCGCGCCCTGGTTGGGATCGACCTCGCCCGGGGCGAACAGGGTCTTGCCGGTCTCGATGAAGATCACCGGATCGGGGTCCTGGATCGCCGAGAGCATCAGGCCCTTGTAGTCGGTGGGGTTCGACGGCGCGACGACCTTGATCCCGGCGGTGTGGCAGAACCATGCCTCCAGGTGGTCGGCGTGCTGGCCGGCGGTCTGGAAGCCGGCGCCGGTCAGGGTGCGGATCACCAGCGGAACCTGGCTCTGCCCGCCCGACATGAAGCGCAGCTTGGCCGCGTGGTTGACGATCATGTCCATCGCGACGGTGGTGAAGTTCATCAGCATGATCTCGGCCACCGGCTTGTAGCCGGCCATGGCCGCGCCGATCGCGGCGCCGATGATCGACTGCTCGGCGATCGGGGTCGAGCGCACGCGCAGGTCGCCGAACTTGCTCGACAGGCCGCGGGTCGTGCCCATGACGCCGCCGCCCTCGCGGTCGGCCACGTCCTCGCCGAAGACCAGGACCTTGGGGTCCTTCTCCATGGCTTCGAACAGGGCGGCGGAAACGGCCGCCTGGCCGGTCATCTTGACCTTCTCGCCGGTTTCAAGAGTGGGGGTATCGGTGCTCATGCCGGAATCTCCTCGGCAAAGACGTCGCGGCGCAGTTCGTCCACGGACGGGGGTTCGCTGTTCGAGCCGAACTCGATCGCGTCGGCGACCTCGGCCTCGATGTCGGCGGTCAGCTTGGCGAGCTGCTCCTCGGTGGCGACGCCGCTGTCGATCAGCTTCTGGCGGAAGCGCGGCAGCGGATCGGCGGCGATCGCCGCGTCCTTCTCTTCCTTGGTCATGTAGTTGTCGGCGTCGCCGAAGACGTGGCCGTGGAAGCGGAAGGTCATGCATTCGAGCAGGGTCGGGCCTTCGCCGGCGCGGGCCCGCTCGATCGCGGCATGGGCATGGGCGTACATGTCGAACGGATCGTTGCCGTCGACCGTGTAGCCCGGCATCCCGTAGCCGATCGCGCGCTTCGAGATCTGGTCGACCGAGGTGCCGTTCTCATAGCGGGTGTGCTCGGCGAAGCGGTTGTTCTGGCACACGAAGATGACCGGCAGCTTCCACACCGAGGCGAGGTTCAGCGCTTCGTGGAAGGCGCCGATGTTCGACGCGCCGTCGCCGAAATAGGCGATCGTGACCTGCTTCGAGCCGTCGAGCAGCGAGGCCCAGGCGAAGCCGTTGGCGATCGGCATCGAGGAGCCGACGATGCCCGTCGTCACCATCACGCCGGTCTCCGGGTGGGTGAGGTGCATCGGGCCGCCCTTGCCCTTGCAGGTGCCGTCGACGCGACCCATGATCTCCGCCCAGAGCGGGCGCAGCGGCATGTCCTTGGCGACCATGTCGTGGATGCCGCGGTAGATCGTGCAGATCTTGTCGTCCTTGTTGAGCAGCGCCGAGATGGTCGCGGGGATCACCTCCTGCCCGCGCGCCGAATAGTATGGCGCGGTGATGCGGCCGCGGCGAATCTGCGTGCGGGTGGCATCGTCGTTGCGCTCGATCCGGACCATCCGGCGGAAGATGTCGAGCTGTGTCTTCGCGTCGGGGGACGCGGCGTTGGTGCTTGCTTGGGTCATGATTCCTCTCTCGGAAGACTCCGTGGGCGGGTCGCTGAACGGAAGTGCAGTATAGGGCCTGCCGAAGGTTGCAAGCGCGAGTTGGACGGAATCCAACGGACCCGCGATATTTGCTTCCAGTGGTGGAAAGGGTGGCGGGGATGCCGCTGCTCCCCCTCCTCTTCAGAGGGATCATATAGTTTGCCAACCCGGTGGCCGAATGGCCCGGATGGGGTGGGCAGCGGAGGCCATCCCGAACCTCGTCGCCCCGGACTTGATCCGGGGCCCCGCTTCTTCGGGCGCGACGCTGGAAAAGGGAGCGGGACCCCGGATCAAGTCCGGGGTGACGAAACGGGTGGGACCGTCCGCCAGGTCTGATTTGCAAACGACATGCCTCCTCCGAAGAGGAGGGGGCTCGAGGCTTTGCCTACCCCTCCCCCGCCAGTCGCGCAGCGGCGAGTTCGCGCAGCTTGCCGGCCTGGATCTTCTCGTTGCCGGTCAGGGCATAGTCCTCGTCGGTGAAGAACAGGATGCGGCGGGGGATCTTGAAGCTGGCGATCTCGGTCTTGAGGAAGGCGACGATCGCCGCGTCGTCCAGCGTCACCCCGTCCGCGGGGACGATGCACGAGACGACCATCTCGCCGAGCAGGTCGTCGGGTACGCCCACGGTCTGCGAGCGCTTGACCCCGGGCACCTTGATGATCGCCTCGTCGACCTCCAGCGGGGCGACGTTGGCGCCGCCGGTCTTGATCATGTCGGTCAGGCGCCCTTCCCAGAAGAACCGCCCCGCGGCGTCGACATGGCCGCCGTCGCCCGAATGGTAGAAGCCCTCGGCGTCGAAGCACTCCTCGGGCGCCTTGCCGAGGTAGCCGCTCATCAGCGTCGGCCCCTTGATGCACATCTCGCCGATCTCGCCCACCGGCAGGACCGCCCCGGTGAAGGGCTCGACGATCTTGAGCGTATTGCCGGGCAGCGGCCTGCCCATCGAGCCGAGGTAGTCCTCCGGCGGGGTGTCGGCGGGCAGGCCGGTGCAGATCGTCATGGTTTCGGTCGTGCCGAAGGACATCGGCACGCGCCAGTCGGTGGCGACGGTCGGGTGCTCCCAGATCAGCTCGCCGCGCGGGATGTACTTGAGGCTGGAAAGGTCGCTCGACGCCCAGTTCGGCGCTTGCTGGAGGCGGACCCACTGGTGCGGGCGGCCGTTGATGAAGCTGATCTGCTCGGCCTCGATCAGGCGCAGCGCCTCCTCCTCCGCGAAGTAGCGTTGCAGTATCACCGCCCCGCCGGTCGACAGCGCCGAGCCGACGACCATCGAGACGTTGCCCGACCAGAAGAAGCCGTTGCCGGTCCACGACCGCACCGGCTCCTTCATCGCGAACAGCCACGGCCAGCGCCACCACTGGATCGCGAAGGCGCGGTGCGAATGGACGATGCCCTTGGGCAGGCTGGTCGTGCCCGAGGAGAAGAAGATGCCGCCGATGTCGGAGGGGTGGACGCTGTCGGCGCGGGCGAAAACCACGGCGTCGGGAACGCCCGCACCGTGGACGAGGAAGGACTCCCAGCTCTCGATCGCCCCATCCGCCGCCCCATCCAGCGCGACGAGCCGCTGGAGATAGGGGAACCGCGCCGAGGTCAGCGCGCCCGGCCGGGCCGTGGCGATCTCCGGCTCCAGCTCGGCCAGCATGGCGGCGAAGTCCTTCTTGAGCACCTGGCGCTCGAACAGCAGGACCGAGGCCTGCGAGGCCTTGACCAGATAGTCCAGCTCGGCCGGGGTCGAGAAGGTGCTGAGCGGCACCGGCACAGCGCCGGCGAGGGCCGCGCCGAACAGGCCGGCCATGAACTCCAGCCGGTTGGTCATCAGCAGGCCGACCCGCCCGTCGCGCCCCACCCCGCAGGAGATCAGCGAGCGCGCCACGTCCATCGCGCGCGCCAGCAGATCGTCGTAGGTCCAGGCGATCCGCTCCGCGCCGAGGCCCATCACCAGCGCCTCGCGCGGGCCGTGACGCTCGGCCAGCTCGCGCAGGTAGCCGCCGATGGTCAGCGCGCCGATGCCCGGCTGCTCGTCCAGCGGCAGGCCGTGGACCAGAGAGGGCGCGGCGCTCATTCGGCGACGACGGGCTCGCCCGTGCCCATGTACCGGGCGAGGCTGCGGTGGAAGTTGATGATCGTCTGCTCCTCCACCGGATGCGGGCGCAGCCCCTTGAAGCCGGCCGACTTCATCCCCTTCTGGACGTCGCCCATGTTGGAGAAGTCCTGGCACAGCACCTTGCGCCAGTTCGCCTCGTCGATGTCGGGCTTGTGGACGTTCTCCGGCCGGGGCTCCTGCCCCTCGGGGAAGCGCTCCAGCGTATAGACCTCGAAAATGCAGCTATCGGGATCGTAGCCGTTGGGCCGGGCGCGATAGCACAGGGCGAAGGTCGGCCCGTGGATGATGACCGTGTTGGGGAAGATGTGGAAGTCGTTGCCCGAGGCGGCGAACAGCGCAGGATCGATCTGCGGCCAGGTGACGCCGCGCTTCGCATCCTCCTCCACCGTCCGGCGCATCAGGTGCATCTGGACCTCCAGCGGCGAGGAGCCCTCGGGCAGTTCGTCGACCAGGCGGTTGGCGACGTCGACCATGGTCTGGGTGGTGGTGGCGTTCACCTCCTCCCAGATCTGGTTGA
>CALLNA010000247.1 GCA_938005655.1 uncultured Novosphingobium sp. | reverse complement strand
ACCCCAGCCACCGCAGGTGCGCCTCGATGTCGCGGGCCACGCGCCGCGAGGCGGCGGCCTCCAGGCGGTTCTTCTCCATCGAGGCCATCTGCACCAACTGGCGGCGGCGGGCGAGCAGCGCCTCCAGCTCGCGCGCGGCGGCGTCGGGCAGCGGCCTAGGCTCGCCGGGGAGGGCCCGGGCGAAGGCGGCCGGGGGCCCCGCCGAAGCCGCACCGCCGCCGCCCCCTCCTCCCCCGCCGCCGCGCAAGGGCAAGCTCTCCTACAAGGACCAGCGCGACTACGACCTGCTGCCCGCCCGGATCGAGGAGCTGGAGGCGGCCATCGCGCGGGACGAGACGGCGCTCCACGACCCCGCGCTCTACGCCCGCGACCCGGCCAGGTTCGCCGCCCTGACCGAGGCCGTGGCCAGGGCCCGCGCCGACAAGGACGCCGCCGAGGAGCGCTGGCTGGCGCTGGCGGAGCTGGTCGAGGGGTGACGGCGCGCCGTCCCCGTGGCGGCGGGCGTCAGCCCCTCTCCCCGCCGATCCGGTAGAAGTCCGCCACCCGGTCCAGCGCCAGGCCCAGCACCAGCTTGCCGCTGCGCGCCGGCCAGGCAAGCGCGCGCTCGGCCTGGGGCAAGCCCTCGCCCGCGCAGACCACCCGCCAGAGGATGTCGGAGAGCCCCGCCCCCGCCGCCGCGATCGCCCCGTCGAAGCGGCGGCGCGCGGCGATCTGGCGCTCGGTCGGGTTGAGGCCGCGCTCGCCGCCCGTGCCGGTGATCCGCACCGCGTCCCAGCGCGAGGTGATCGCAGGGGCGAGCTGGGCGCGCTCCCAGTCGGCGCGGAGGCGCTCGCCCGCGTCGAGCCGGCGGTCGGACAGGTGCCCGCGCGCATGGAGCCAGGTCAGCGGGCTCTCGGCCAGGTTGACGGTGACGCTGCGGGCGCCGGGCCGGGCGGGACGACGGGCGGGGCCGGCGACGGTCAGTTCGCGTTCGACGAGAGTGCGGGGCATGAGGGCGATCTCCTTGAGTGGAAATCACCGCTTGCCAAATCGGCCGCGTTGTAGGAAAGTCGAAAAACCAGATCGGTTAGGATATTTTCAATGATCAATCGCATCCGCGACATCCGCAAGGAAAAAGGCCTGACCCTGGCCGACGTCGCCGCCCGCTGCTCCCCGCCGACCACGGCCCAGACCATCGGCCGGCTCGAAACCGGCACGCGCAACCTCTCGCTCGTCTGGATGAACCGCATCGGCGCCGCGCTGGAGGTCGATCCCGAGTTGCTGGTCAAGGGCGAGCAGGCCGAGCAGCCGCGCCTGATCGCGCGCCTCCTCGCCAGCGGGACCGAGGCGCTGCACACCCCGCGCGACGCGATCCTGCCCACGGCGCTGGCCGGGGGGGCGCGGGTCGTCGCCCTGGCGATCGAGACCAGCGCGGGCGAGTACCGCACCGGCGACCAGGTCTGGCTGCGTCAGGTCGATCCCGAGGACTTCGCCAAGGCGCTCAACCGCGACGTCCTGGTCCCGCGCCCGAGCGGCCGCTTCGCCTTCGGGCGGATGATCGACCGGCAGGACAGCAAGGTCGCCCTGCTCCCGCCCGGCTCCGGCTCGCGCCAGATCGTGATCGACAACCCGCCCTGGCTCGGCGTGGCGGAGATGCTGGTGCGCAAGCTCTGAGCGGGATGGCCCGCAACGGCCCTCCCGCCTGAAGCGCCCGCATGCTCCGCGTCCTGTCGCTCAGCACCCTGTTCCCCAATCCGGCAGTGCCATCGCTCGGGCCCTTCGTGGCGAGCCAGATGCAGGCCGCCGCGGCGCGGGGCGACGTTGACCTCGTCATGGTCAATCCGCTGGGCATCCCGCCCTGGCCGCTGTCGCGGCATCCGCGCTATGCCCGGCTGCGGGAGATCGCGCCGGTCTCGCGGCTCGGCGCGCTGACCGTGCACCATCCGCGCTTCACCCTGATCCCGCGGATCGGCGCGCAGTCCAATGCCGCGCGGATCGCGCGCGGACTGCTGCCGCTCGCCCGGCGGCTCCACGCCGAGCAGCCGTTCGACCTGGTCGACGCGCAGTTCTTCTTTCCCGACGGCCCGGCGGCGGCGCGGATCGCTGCGGCGCTCGGCCTGCCGCTAACGGTCAAGGCGCGCGGCGCGGACATCCATCATTGGGGCACGCTGCCGAAATCCGGCCCGCAGGTGCTGGCGGCGGCGCGCCAGGCGGCCGGGATGCTCGCGGTGTCGGAGGCGCTGAAGGGCGACATGGCCGCGCTGGGGATACCGGGGGACAGGATCACGGTCCACTACACCGGGCTCGACCACGCCCGGTTCCGCCCGGTCGCGCGGGAGACGGCGCGGGCGGAGATCGCCGGCAGCCTCGGGATTCCCGTCGACGGCCCGCTGCTCGCCGCGACCGGGGCGCTGATCGAGCGCAAGGGCCAGCGGCTGGCGATCGAGGCCCTGGCCCGGCTCGGCCGCGGCGACGTGCGCCTGGCGCTGGCCGGCAAGGGCGCGGACGAAGGCGCCTTGCGCGCCCTGGCGCGAGAGCGCGGACTGGAGGCCCGGGTCCACTTCCTCGGCCAGGTCGGCCACGACCGCCTGCCGCTGCTCCTCGCCGCCGCCGACGCGATGGTCCTGCCCTCGGCCAGCGAAGGGCTGGCCAACGCCTGGGTCGAGGCCCTGGCCTGCGGCACCCCGCTGGTGATCCCGCCGATCGGCGGCGCGCGCGAGGTGGTGGCGGACGACAGCGCCGGGCGGATCGCCGAGCGGACGCCCGAGGGGATCGCCGGCGCCCTGGGCGACCTGCTGGCCGCCCCGCCGGATCAGGCGGCGGTCGCCGCCCACGCGGCGCGATTCAGCTGGGAAGCCAACGCCGCCACGCTGGTGGCGTTCTGGCGGGGAATCGCGGCTTCATAGCGCCTCCCCGTTTCCGCGCAGCGGGAATGGGGAGGTGGCAGGCCGCAGGCCTGTCGGAGGGGGAACGGGCACACCCTACCCCTCCACCACGATGGCTGCGCCATCGCGGTCCCCCTCCCCATTCGCTTCGCGAACAGGGAGGATCTAGAAGCTACCCCCGTTCCCGCGCCAGCCGCTCCTGGCGGTCCATCTCGCTCTCCACGGGCACGAAGCTCTTGGAGCTGACGTTCAGCCAGATCAGCATCGGCGCGGCCGCGTAGATCGAGCTGTAGGTGGCGACGAACAGGCCGAGGATCAGCGCGGCGGAGAAGCCGAAGATCACCTTGGGCCCGAGCAGGAGCAGGGCGAACAGCGCGATCAGGATCGTCACCGAGGTCATCACCGTGCGGTGCAGCGTCTCGTTGACCGAGAGGTCGAGCAGCTCCTCCATCGGCATCTTGCGGTATTTCTTCAGGTTCTCGCGAATCCGGTCATAGACCACGATCGTATCGTTGAGCGAATAGCCGATCACGGTCAGCACCGCCGCGACGATCGTCAGGTCGAACTCCATCTGGGTCAGCGCGAACAGGCCGAGCGTCAGCACCACGTCGTGGACCAGGCTGATCATCGCGCCGACGCCGAACTGCCATTCGAAGCGGAACCAGATGAAGATCGAGATCGCGATGCAGGCGAAGCCGAGCGCCTTGAACGCCGTCCAGCCCAGCTCGCCCGAGACTTTGCCCGAGACCGAATCGACGCCGTCGATCCGCGCGTCGGAATGGGCCGCCTTGATCGTCTCGCTGATCCGCTTGGTCATCGCCTCGGCTGCGCCCTCGGCCCGTTCGGCGCCCTCCGGGAGCCGCATCCGGACCGAGATCGCGTTGGGCGCGCCGAAGGTCTGGATGATCGGCTCGCCGTAGCCCAGGTGCTCGATCTCGGTGCGCAGCGCCGGGACCGGCGCCTCCTTGCTCTGGGTGAAGGTGACGCGGATCATCTCGCCGCCGACGAAGTCGACGCCGAAGTTGAGGCCATTGGTGAACATCAGGACGAAGCTGCCGATCATCAGCGCCAGGCTGATGATCGTGGTCGGCCATTGCCACCTCAGGAACTTGATGTTCGTGTTGTCGGGAACCAGCTTGAGCAGGGCCATGATCTGGGGTCCTCAGAGATGGATGTCCGCGGGCCGCGCCTTGCGCAGCCACAGCGCCACCCACATGCGGGTGAGGAAGACGGCGGTGAACACCGAAGTGACGATGCCGATCATCAGCACCACGGCGAAGCCCTTGATCGGACCCGAGCCGAAGGCGAACATCATGGTCGCGGCGATGACGTGGGTGATGTTGGCGTCGAAGATGGTCCGGCTGGCCTCCTTGTAGCCCATCTCGATCGCCTGGACGATCCGGCGGCCGCGGCGGCGCTCCTCGCGGATACGCTCGTTGATCAGCACGTTGGCGTCGACCGCCGCGCCGATGGTCAGGACGAAGCCAGCGATGCCCGGCAGGGTCAGCGAGGCGCCGACCACAGCCATGATGCCGAGGATCATCAGCACGTTGATGACCAGCGCGATGTCGGCATAGATGCCGAGCCGGCCGTAGCTCGCGGCGATCAGCACGATGATCGCAACCGTGCCGACGATCATCGCGATCATGCCCTTGCGGATCGAATCCGCGCCGAGGTCCGGGCCGACCGAGCGCTCCTCGATCACCTTGAGGTCGACCGGCAGCGCGCCCGAGCGCAGGGCGATGGCGAGCTGGTTGGCCGACTGGGCGGTGAAGCTGCCCGAGATCTGCGCCTGGCCGCCGAGGATCGGCTCGTTGATGTTGGGCGCGGAGAGCACCTTGCCGTCGAGGATGATGGCGAAGGGCTTGTGGACGTTCTCGCTGGTCAGCTTGGCGAACTTCTCGCCGCCCTGCTGGTCGAAGGTGATCGAGACGATGTTCTCGTTGGTCTGCGAGTTGTTGCCGGCGCGGGCGTCGGTCAGGCTGTCGCCCTTGATCCCGCCGAGCCGCTTGACCGCGATCATGCTGCCGCCTTCGGCATAGGGCACGATCTCGCTGCCCGGAGGGGCGATGCCCTGGGCGAGGTCGCTCGGCAGGGCGCTGGTGTCGACCAGCTTGAACTCGAGCTTGGCGGTCTGGCCAAGCAGCGCCTTGAGCGCCGCGGGGTCCTTGAGGCCGGGCACCTGGACGACGATGCGCTGGGCGCCCTGGCGGATGATCGTCGGCTCGCGCGTGCCGAGCGCGTCGATGCGCTTGCGCACGACCTCGGTCGCGGTGTCCATCGCGTTGGAGACGGCCTGGTCGATCCCCTCCTTGGTCGGGGTCAGGACGAAGCGGGTGCCGTCGACGACCTGGATGTCCCAGTCGCGCTGGCCGGTGAGCCCGGCGCCGCTGGTCAGCGGCAGGATCAGCTCGCGCATGGCATCGACGTCGCCGGGGTTCACGACCATGAAGGTCAGCGAGCCGTCCTTCGACGAGATGTCGCCGATCTGGATCGGCCGGGGGGCGCTGCGCAGCTTGGCGCGGACGTTCTCCTCCATGCCCTCCAGGCGCTGGCGGACGACCTGGTCGGGGCTCGCCTCGAGCAGGATGTGGCTGCCGCCGGCCAGGTCGAGGCCGAGGCTGATGACCGGATGCGGCAGGGTGGTCGGCCAGGGCGCGCCCGCGATCGAGAAGATCGACGGCAGCGCCGCGAGGCAGGCGACGGCGGTCAGGAACCAGTACCAGGCCTGCTTCCAGCGGGGAAAATCGAGCATCGTCAGCGCCTGCCTTGCGATCGATCAGTCGTTGGCCGGGGCCGAGCCGGTCGGCGGGATCACGTCGGAGATCGTCGACTTGAGCGCCTTGACCTTGACGTTGGGGCCAAGCTCCAGCTCCGCGTAGTGCTCGTCGACCTTGAGCACCTTGCCGAGCAGGCCACCGGCGGTGAGCACCTGGTCACCCTTCTTGATGCCCGCGATCTTGGCCTTCTGCTCCTTCTGCTGGCGCATCTGGGGGCGCAGGATCAGGAACCAGAAGATCACGCCGACCGCGATGAACGGCAGGAACTGGACCCAGGCCGGCGGCGCGCCGGGCGCGCCGGCCGCGGCGGCGGAAAGGAGTTCGAGGGTGGTCATGCTCATCCGTGGAGTGCTCTCGTGACAGTGCGAACCTGGGGGGCGGATGAAGGTCTCCGCCGGACCGCGGGCGACTAGCAGCTATGATCGGGGATGGCAACGAAGCCCCCGCCGACGCCGCCCGAAGGCGCTCCGAATCCCGCGCCGGAACCGCCTCGCACCGATCCGCTTGCCATCCCCCGCGGGGCTGCGTATAGGGCGCGCCTTCCGGTCGGGACGTAGCGCAGCCTGGTAGCGCATCACACTGGGGGTGTGGGGGT
>CALLNA010000246.1 GCA_938005655.1 uncultured Novosphingobium sp. | reverse complement strand
AGGAGCTGCTGGCCCAGGACGCCGCGCCCGCGCCGCGCGAGCCGCGCCCCGGCTTCGAGGGCAGCGCCTGGTTCCGGCTCAACGTCGGGCGGCGGCAGAACGCCGATCCGCGCTGGATTCTTCCGCTGCTGTGCCGCCGCGGCCATGTCGGCCGGGGCGAGATCGGCGCGATCCGCCTCGCCGCCAACGAGACCCTGTTCGAGGTGCCGCGCGCCATCGCCGGCCGCTTCCTCGCTGCCGTGCGCCGCACCGCCCAGGAGGAGGACGACGGGGTCGAGATCGTGCCCGTCGAAGGCTCGCCGCGCGAGGCCGCCCGGCACAACCGTCGCGAGCAGGGCGCGCCGCCGCCCCGCCGGCACCGGCCGCGCGGGGATGGGCCTCGTCCCGAGGGCGGCAAGCCGAAGCGGCACAAGAAGCCCCATCGCGGCCAATGAGTGCATGTGAGACGCACGGAGCGCTTTTGCTCGCGGCCCCGGGCTGCTAGGCGCGCGCCATGCTCAACCTGACCGGCATCACGGTCCGCCTCAGCGGGCGGACGATCATCGACGACGCCACGGCGAAGCTGCCGCCGCGCGGCCGCGTCGGCCTGATCGGGCGCAACGGCGCGGGCAAGTCCACGCTGGTCCGGGTCATCGCCGGGATGCTGGAGGCGGACGGCGGCACGGTGGCGATGCCGCGCGGCAGCCGGCTCGGCTATATCGCGCAGGAAGCGCCGGGCGGCGACGCCACGCCGTTCGAGACGGTCCTCGCCGCCGACACCGAGCGGGCCGCTCTGATCGCCGAGAGCGAGGCCCATCCCGATGCCCACCGCCTGGCCGAGATCCACGACCGGCTGATCGCCATCGAGGCCCATTCCGCGCCCAGCCGCGCGGCCCGCATCCTCGTCGGCCTGGGCTTCGACGAGGAAGCGCAGCACCGCCCGCTGGAGAGCTTCTCGGGCGGCTGGCGGATGCGCGTGGCGCTGGCCGCGCTGCTGTTCTCCCAGCCCGACCTGCTGCTGCTCGACGAGCCGTCGAACCACCTCGACCTCGAGGCCGTGCTGTGGCTGGAGGACTTCCTGCGGAGCTACCCGGCGACGATCCTGCTGGTCAGCCACGAGCGCGACTTCCTCAACAACGTGGTCGACCACATCCTCCACCTCTCGGGCGGCAAGCTGACGCTCTACCCGGGCGGCTACGACGCCTTCGAGCGCCAGCGGGCCGAGCGCCAGGCGCAGATCGCCTCGGCCAAGGCGCGGCAGCAGGCCGAGCGCGAGAAGCTGGCCGACTACGTGCGCCGCAACTCGGCCCGCGCCTCGACCGCCAAGCAGGCCCAGTCGCGCGCCAAGGCCCTGGCCAAGCTCCAGCCGATCGCCGAGCTGATCGACGACCCCTCGCTGAGCTTCGACTTCCCCGATCCCGACGCGCTGCGCCCGCCGCTCATCACGCTCGACCTCGCGAGCGTCGGCTATGGCGAGACGCCGGTGCTGAGCCGGCTCAACCTGCGGCTCGATCCCGACGACCGCATCGCCCTCCTCGGCCGCAACGGCAACGGCAAGACCACGCTGGCGCGCCTGCTCGCCGCCCAGCTCACGCCGATGGACGGGGCGATGAACGCGTCCGGCAAGATGCGGGTCGGCTATTTCACCCAGTACCAGGTCGAGGAGCTGGACCGCGCCGAGACGCCCTTGCAGCACATGACCGTGCAGATGAAGGGCGCGACCCCCGCCGCGGTGCGCGCCCAGCTCGGCCGCTTCGGGTTCTCCGGACCCAAGGCGACGACCGAGGTCGGCAAGCTCTCGGGCGGGGAGCGGGCGCGGCTGGCCCTGGCGCTGATCACCCGCGATGCGCCGCACATGCTGATCCTCGACGAGCCGACCAACCACCTCGACGTCGACGCGCGCGAGGCGCTGATCCAGGCGCTCAACGCCTATTCGGGCGCCGTGGTGATCGTCAGCCACGACCGGCACATGCTGGAGATGACCGCCGACCGGCTGGTCCTGGTCGACGGCGGCACGGCGAAGGAGTTCGACGGCTCGATCGACGACTACATCGCCTTCGTCCTGGCCAGGGACCCGGCCCCCGCGCGCAAGGACGAGGGCGCGCGCGGGGTCAACAAGAAGGACCAGCGCAAGGCCGCCGCCGAGGCGCGCGAGAAAAGCCAGGAGCTGCGCAAGCGCGCCCGCAGCGCCGAGGCCGAGCTGGAGAAGCTGACCGCCCAGCGCAGCGCGATCGACCAGGCGATGTTCGACCCCGCCTCGGCCGAGGCCGCGCTCGCCAAATTGACCATGACCGACCTGATGAAGCGCCGCGCCGACCTGGAAGCGCGCATCGACGCGGCCGAGGCCGCCTGGCTGGAAGCGAGCGAGGCGCTGGAAGCCGCGGCGGCGTGAGGGGGAGCTACAGCCGCTCCACCGCCTTCTCCAGCGAGAGCGGGCGCTGGTAGGAGACGTCGCTGCGGTCGCGCTGGCCCTTGATGTAGCCCGCGGCCGAGATGTAGGGCGACTTGAGCAGCGAGGCGTCGCCCTGGAGCATGAAGTCGAGTGTGCAGCGGCGCAGCGCGATCTTCCATTCGCCGTCGCGCTTCTCCAGCCGGTCGACGTAGCGGCCGTTGATGAAGCGGACGCTCACCCCGTCCGGGTTGAGCAGGCCGACCAGCACGTAGCTTTCGGCATGGGCGGTGTCGCCGTCGATCTCGCAGGTGTGGGTGGTGATGTTGTGCAGGTTGAGCAGGGCGCCCTGGGCGTGGACCTGGTTGGCCCATTCGCCGTAGTCCGGCCCCCGGTTGATCGCCGCCGCGCCGTGCTCGTCGATGCCGTCTGCGTGGTAGCAGGCGGTCATCAGCTCGACGTCGAACCGATCGTGCCCGCGCGCGTGGCGGTGGATGCAGTCTTCGATGGCGAGGCGGTCCTTGAGGTAGGCGACGTCGCGCGCCAGCGCTTCGAGGTCGACGGTCACGTATTCTCTCCCGGTAGTTGAACAGGCGGTCGGCAAGGGGCGGCGCGAGCGGGCCTAGCGGATGACCGCCGGATGGAAGGCGATCGGCGCGACGCCGTGGATCTCCTGCGCCGTGGCGGGGACGCGGCCGCCCTCCTCGGTGATGCCGTACTTGCGGGCGATCTCCGCGCCGACCAGGGTCGAGCCGCTGAGCGCGGGCAGGTCGGGATCGTGGTAGAGGCCCCAGATGACCTCGCCGGTGAATTCGGGCGATTCGCAATGGCCTTCGAGGTGGCCGAACTTCTCGCGGTCGGCGGCGATGATCGCCTTGAGCCGGTCGGTGAGCAGGGCGCCCATCCAGATCGAGACGACCGCGACGTTCCGGCCGGCGTGGCGGAAGTCCGCCGCCATGTCGAAGGCCATCTTGTCCATGCCGACCTTGTGCGCGCCGTAGGCCGGGCCGAGCGAGTAGTGCGCCGCGCCCGAGGCCGAGGTGAAGACGATCAGCCCGTGGTCCTGCCGCGTCATGATCCGCGCCGCGTGCCAGCTCGCGACATAGCCGCTGCGCACCCCGACATCGATCAGGCCGGAGAGCTTCAGCGGCTTTTCCCAGAACTCGCCGGGCTGGGTCAGCTCGTCGTGGATCGCGGCGGCGTTGTTGACGAGGATGTCGAGCCGCCCCTGCTCGGCCTCGACCTGGTCGAACAGGGCCTCGACCTGGGCGTCGTCGGCATGGTTGCAGTGGACGGCGATGCCCTTGCCGCCCGCCGCGGTCACGGCCTGGGCGGTCTCGTAGATCGTGCCGGGCAGCGGGTGGTCGCCCGCCTCGCGCGAGCGGCCGGTCACATAGACCGTGCAGCCGTGCCGCCCGAGCGCGATCGCGATGCCGCGCCCCGCGCCCCGGCTCGCGCCGGTCACGATCGCGATCGGTGCCGATTGTGTCATCCTGGTCTCTCCGTCATGCTGAATTGGTGGTTGGTGTCGGCGCGCCGTCTAGTCCTTGGCCCGGTTGCGGGAGAACTCGGCGAAGTCCGGCTCGACCTCTACGCCCATCGCGATCAGCCCCCAGGCGACCATGGTGAAGTAGCCCGCGGCATGGATCAGGTCCATGGCGAAGCGCCGGTCGAACCGCGCGGCGAGCTCCGCCCAGGTCGCGTCGTCGATCCGGCCGCCGTCGCCGACTTGGTCGACGACGCGCAGCAGCACACGGTCGCCGGGCTGCCAGACCGCCGCCTCGGGGCCGGTCCTGACCGCCTCGATCTCCGCGTCGGTGACGCCGACCTGCTTCGCCCCGAGCGAATTGTGCGTCCACTGGTAGGTCGAGCCGTAGCGGTGGGCCACGCGCAGGATGATGAGCTTGATCTGCCGCGCCGAGAGCGTCGATTCCAGCATGAAGTACTTGCCGAGGTCGAGCGTGGCGAGGGCCAGCCGGGGATGCTGGGCCAGCGTCATCATGATGTTGGAGCGCGAGCCGTCGCGGCGCGCCTCCTCGCCCTCCCAATAGGCGAAGACGTCGCGCGCCTCGTCGGTCCATTCCGCGCGCGGCAGCGGGGGGATGCGGGGTTCGGTCATCGGGTCGGTTCCTGCCTGGGAGCGGTCGTCAGAGCATCGTCGAGCCGCCGTCGACCCCGATCGTCTGGCCGGTGACGTAGCGGGATTCGTCGCTGGCGAGGAACAGCGCGGTCGGCGTGATGTCCTCGGGCGTGCCGAAGACGCCGAGCGAGACCTTGGCCAGTTCGAGGTCGTAGGTCTTGCTCTCCTCCAGATACCACAGCGCCTTGGGCGACATCGCCGAGGGCAGCACCGTGTTGACCCGGATCTTGTGCCTGCCCCATTCGCGCGCCGCGGTGCGGGTCAGGGCGCGGATCGCCTCCTTGCTCGCGGCATAGGCGAGGAAGCCCGGCTCGCAGCGGATGCCGTAGCTCGACCCCATGTTGATCACCGAGCCGCCGCCCTGGTCGCGCATGTGCGGGAAGCAGAGCTGCATGAGCTGGAGCGAGCCGATGAAGGCCGACTGCATGTCGACCAGGCAATGCTCCTCCATCCTCGGGTCCTCGAGCGGCAGGTGGTCGGTGAAGGTGTGGGCGTTGTTGACCAGCACGTCGACCCGGCCGAAGCGCGACAGGGCCTCGGCCACGGTCCGCTCGGCATGGGCCTTGTTCCCGGCGAGCGCTTCGAGGGGCACGATGCTCCCGGCTGCGGCCTTGGCGGCGACATCCTCAAGCTTGCTTGAGGTTCGCCCGGTGACGACGACCCTGGCCCCTTCGCGCGCATAGGCGAGGGCGATCGCCGCGCCGATCCCCTGGCCGCCGCCGGTCACGATCGCGACCTTGCCCGTGAGCCGGCCGGTGCCCGTCGTCGTCATCTCGATCCTCTCCCGCGGCGCCTTGTTCGTCGGATTGTTAGCGGGCGTGCCGGACCCGGTCAATCGCCCCGGGGCGGGCGGCCTTTACGCGCGCCGGAGGGGCCAGTAGGACGGCCGCATGAGCAGCCCCGCAAGACCAAAATCCGAGCGGCGCATGGGTCCCGAGGGCTCGGACAACTGGCACGCCATGCTCGACGGCGCCGCCGCGATCCTGCGCGAGGAGGGCCATGCCGCGCTGACCTCGCGCCGGGTCGCCGAGCGGATCGGGGTCAAGCAGCGGCTGGTCTATTACTATTTCCGGACGATGGACGAGCTGGTCGTCTCGCTGTTCCGGCGCATGGCCGAGCGCGAGCTGGCGCGCCTGGCCGAGGCTGCGGAATCGGCGCGGCCGCTGCGGGCGATCTGGGACATCAGCCTCCATTCCACCGACTCCCGCCTGATCGCCGAGTTCATGGCCCTAGCCAACCGCATCGACGGGCTGCAACGCGAGGTGATCCGCTTCATCGAGCAGGCCCGCACCCTGGAGGTGGCGGTCCTGGACCGGGCGCTCGCCCGCAAGCCGCAGGCCGGCCGCCTCGGCGCGGCGGGGCTGGCGGTGACGATCACCAGCCTCGCCTTGCTGCTCTCGCGCGAGAACCAGCTCGGCGTCGATGCGGGCCATGCCGAGGTGCTGGGCGCGCTGGCGGCCTTCTTCGACGAGATCGAGCCGGTCGCCTAATCCGCCGGGTCCAGCGCGACGTAGAGGTCGGCGAGGCTGCGGAAGGTGTAGGTTGGCTCGAACCGATAGCGGCGCTGCCCGGCGGGGCCGTGATGCTCGTCCGAGATCCGGATCGCGGCGGTGCGGGCGAGCAGCCGCTCGATCGCGATCCGCGCCTCCATCCGGCCGAGCGGGGCGCCGAGGCAGCCGTGCGCGCCCCGGCTGAAGCCGAGGTGATCGCGCAGGGCCGGGCGGCCGATGTCGAAGCGCTGCGGATCGGGGAAATGGCCGGGATCGTTGTTGGCGGCGCTGAGGCAGACCGTCACCAGGGTCCCCGCCGGAACCGGGACCTCGCCGATGGCGGTGTCGGCCACGGCCAGGCGGTAGGCGACCTTCACCGGCGCGTCGTGGCGCAGTGCTTCCTCGAGGAAGTCGGGAATCCGCGCCGGCTCCGCGCGGAGCCGGGCCTGGAGCCCGGGGTTCTCGCCGAGGATCAGGATCGCCATCGCGATCAGCCGCGAGGTCGTGTCCTGCCCTGCGCCGAACAGGAAGCGGGCGAGGGCCGAGAGCATGGCGAGGTCGGGCTTGCGCCCGTCCCTGAACGAGGCGTTGGCCAGCTCGCTCAGCAGGTCCCCGCCCGGCCGCGCCTGCCGTTGCCGCAGGTATCCGTCGAACCGCGGCTTGAGGAAGATCAGCGGATCGGGGCCGACCTTGTGGACCGCGTCGCCGTCGAGCTGGCTGGGCGGCGCGCCGATCAGCTCCAGCAGCTCGGCGCGGTCCTCCAGAGGGATGCCGAGCAGGTCGGAGATCGCATAGACGGTCGTCGCGTGGGCATATTCGCGCATCACGTTGCGCGGGCCTTGCCCGATCACGCCGTCGAGCAGGCGGTCGGCCAGGCCGTGCAGGTAGTCCTCGTTCTGCTTGAGGCGCTTGTAGGTGAGCAGGCTGCCGAGCAGGGCGCGGTGCTCGGCGTGCTTGGCCCCGTCGAAGCAGACCAGGTGGTCCGCCCAGGGCAGGTCCTGCCGGTGGCGCTCCAGCTCCTCCCGGAAGTCCGCGCCTTCCGCCGCGGCGAAGGGCAGCTCCGGGATCGGGCCGACGACCGAGCAGGCATTGGAATAGGTGCCGTCGCGGTTGGTCAGGACCTCGACCGCCGCGTCGTAGCCCGTGACCATCAGCGTGCCGTGATGGTTCTCCCGGGCCACGGGCCCCTTGGCGCGCATCGTCTCGAAGTAGCCGCGCGGATCGGCGATGATCGCCGGATCGGCAAAGAAGTTCGGTTCGGCCGCCATCGCTCTCCCCTGCGTGCTCGTCGCATTGTTAGCAGCAGGGCGCGCCCGCGCAACCCGGCGGGAGAGGTCATTATCTCGGCGCGGGATAGCGCCAGGGCTCGCCGCGCCCGAGCGCCGCGGCATATTGCCGCTCGGCGAAGCGCCAGTTGGCGAGGGTGGTCCACCAGGCGGTCAGCCAGCCGGCTCGGTCCTGGCGGTGGTCGATGTAGTAGGCGTGCTCCCAGACGTCGCAGGCGAGCAGCGGCGTCACCCCGTCCTCGACGATCGGGCTGCCCGCGTCGTGGGTGGAGATCACCTCCAGCCGGTCGCGCTTGGCGATCAGCCAGACCCAGCCCGAGCCGAAATGGCCGGTCCCCTCGGCCACGAACCGCCGCCCGAGGGCATCGAGCCCGCCGAACCCGGCCGTGATGGCCGCGCCGAGCGCGCCCGCGGGAGCGGAGGGCGCCGCGCTCATGCTTTCCCAGAAGAAGGCGTGGTTCCACGCCTGAGCGGCATTGTCGAACAGGCCCTTCGCGCCGCAACCGAGGGCGATGCGGACCACTTCCTCCAGCCGGTGGGCCGAGAAGTTCTGCTCGGCCAGCAGCCGGTTGAGCGTCTCGACATAGCGCGCGTGGTGCCGGCCGTGGTGGATCTCCAGCGTCTCCGCCGAGAGCACCGGCGCCAGCGCCCCCGCCGCATAGGGCAGGGGCGGCAGCGCGAACAGCACGGCCTCGTCGCGGCGCGCGGGGGCGGGCTCAGCCATGGCGGGCCGCCTTTCCGCCCGCGCCCGCGTCACTGGGCGGCGGCTTGCAGGTCGACCATCCGCAGGTAGGGCTTGAGCGTCTTGTAGCCTTGCGGGAACTGCCGCGAGGCTTCCTCGTCGGAGAGCTTGGGCGAGATCACCACGGGCTCGCCCGGCTCCCAGTTGACCGGGGTCGCGATGCTGCGGGCGTCGGTCAGTTGCAGGCTGTCGATCGCCCGCAGGATCTCCGCGAAGTTGCGTCCGGTCGACGGCGGATAGGTCAGGATCAGGCGGACCTTGCGCGTCGGATCGATCACGAAGACCGAGCGCACCGTGACGGTCGGGTCGCTCTCCGGATGGATCATGTCGTAGAGCGTCGAGACCTTGGCGTCGGGATCGGCGATCATCGGGAAGTCGAGCCTGGCGCCCTGGGTCTCCTCGATGTCGACCTCCCATTTGTGGTGGGCCTCGACCGGGTCGACCGACAGCCCGATCGGCTTGACGTTGCGCTTGTCCCATTCGGGGCGCAGCTTCGCCACCTCGCCCAGCTCGGTCGTGCAGACCGGGGTGAAGTTCTTGGGATGGCTGAACAGGACGCCCCAGCTTTCCCCGAGCCAGTCGTGGAAGCGGATGCGGCCGTGGGTGCTGTCCTGTTCGAAATCGGGGGCGATCTGCCCAAGCTGGATGGTCATCGAGGGACTCCTTCGTCTCGTCGGGGGCAATGTGGAGGAGATCGACACATCAAACAAATGAATGTTATGATTATTTGCCGTTAAAAAAGTTGTCGTAAAACGGGCGGCAGGTCGCCCCTCCGCCTCCATTTCGCCGCCCGCGCCGCGCCCATGGGCTTGTATCCAGCAGGCAAGGGCATATCATTCGGCATTGAGCCTAAGGATTTTGCATCGTGGACATCGGCGTCGCCCGCACCTTCCTGGAGGTGGTGAAGACCGGCAGCTTCGTGCGGGCGGCGGCCAACCTCAACCTGACCCAGACCGCCGTCAGCGCGCGCATCCGGGTGCTGGAGGACCAGCTCGACCGCCCGGTCTTCATCCGCAACAAGGCCGGCGCGAAGCTTACCCCGGCCGGCGAGCAGTTCCTGCGCTTCGCGACCAGCCTGGTCCAGGTCTGGGACCGCGCGCGCCGCGCCGTCGCCCTGCCGCCCGGGCGCGAGACCGTGGTGACGGTCGGCGCCGAGCTGAGCCTGTGGAGCCCGCTCCTGCGCCACTGGCTGCTGTGGATGCGCCGCGAGTGCCCGGAGATCGCCGTCAGCACGCAGATCGACACCTCCGAGCGGCTGATGGAGCAGGTCCAGGACGGCTCGCTCGACGTGGCGGTGCTCTATGCCGCGCCCAGCCGCCCGGGCGTCATCGCCGAGCTGCTGTTCGAGGAGAAGCTGGTGCTCGTCCGGGCGACGCCGACGAACCGGCCGCTCGCGCCCGAGGACCACGTCCGGATCGACTGGGGCGAGGAATTCGCGGCGAGCTATCACGCCGCCTTCCCCGACCAGCCCAACGCGGTGGTGTCGATCAGCTACGGCCCGCTGGCGCTCGACTATATCCTGGCGACGGGGGGTGGCGGCTATTTCCGCAAGGGCTTCATCCGCTCCTATCTGGAGGAGGGCCGCCTGGCGCTCGTGCCGGACAGCCCGGAGTTTTCCTATTCGGCCTATGTCGTCCATTCGACCAAGGCCGATTCCGGGGTGATGGACCGCATTCGCGCCGGGCTGCGCGCCGCCGCGGCGATCGGGGCATGAGCGGCGAGCCCGCCTCGCCGGTCTGCTACGCGGCCGAGGCCGACGACGCCTATATGGGCTATGCCCCGCGCGACGAGATCCTCGCCGCGCTCAATGAGCTGCTCGAGGCGGAGCGGGCCGGGGCCAAGGTCGCGCTGGCCAGCGCCCGGACGGCGGAGGGCGTCTCCTACCGCGACCTGATGCGGGCGGTCCGGGCCGACGAGGCGCGGTGGTGCGCGATGCTCTCGCGGCAGGTCCGGCGGCTGGGCGGCGCGGCCTCGCGCAGGACCGGCGGCTTCCATGCCAGGGCCCTAGCGATCGCCGATCCGCTGGAGCGGCTGGCCTTCCTCAATCGCGGCCAGGCCTGGGTCGTGCGTCGGCTGGAGGCGCTGGTCCCGCGCATCCGCGACGACGCCCTCCACGCCGACCTGCGGGCCATGCTGGAGAGCCACCGGGACAACATCGCGCGCGCCGCCGCGATGATCGAGGCCGGGCCGCCCGCCGCCTGAAGGCGCGGCCGGGCCCGGCGCCGTTCAGTGCATCCCGATGCCCAGCGGCGATTGCCGGTTCATCAGCCGCCGCAGGACCTCGCGGTCGGTCAGGAGGTCCGAGACCTTGTAGGAATCGAACACCGCCATCATCGCCTGCATCCCCTCGGCGAGAACGCCGGTCAGGCCGCAGGCGGGGGAGAGCGCGCAGCCCGAGCAGTCGGCGAGCTGGAAGCCCTCCTCGGTCCGGCGCACGACCTCGCCGACGGTGATCTCCTCGGCGGGGCGGGCCAGGCGCATCCCCCCGGCGCGGCCGCGGACGGTCTCGATGAAGCCGTCGCGCGCCAGGGCGTTCACGACCTTCATCAGGTGGTTGTGGGACACGTCGTAGGTGCGCGAAATCTCGCCGATCGAGCAGAGACGATCGTCGTTGAGCGCCAGATGGATCAGAACCCTGAGCGAATAGTCCGTGTAGCGTGTGAGCCGCACACACCTCTCCCAAGAGGAAAATCGAGGCCCAACATACCTGTATGATCGGGGCATGTTAAGGGGGCGATCTTGCCGTCCGTCCGGCCCCAGGATTGCCGCTTCGGCGCGGCAGGACGCTCCCTCTGCGCGGCGGACGCAACTTTCCAGCAAATTTCTTGCGGGTGACGCGCAAATAAATTCGTTGTCCAGCCGATCCGCGTTCTCATACTAATCATGCTAGTCATATACATCTTATAGGATTGCATGATGACGAACGTAACGCGACGTGACGCGGTGTTGACCGGGCTGGGGGCAGCCGTCGCAGTTCCGGCGTTGACCGCCGCGGCTTCTCCCGCCCCGGCCCGCGCCGCGCCGGCCCGGGCGAAAAGCCCGGCAGGGGCGGCCCACCACAAGTTCGAGATGAACATCGAGGAGACGCGCATCACGCTCGTCGGCAAGCAGACCTTCCAGACCTTCGCCTTCGGCGGCCAGGTGCCCGCGCCGTTGTTCCACGTGCGGGAAGGGGACGAGGTCGAGGTCGTCCTCAACAACCTGACCACGCTGCCCCACACGATCCACTGGCATGGGCTGCTCCAACGCGGGACCTGGGAGATGGACGGCGTGCCAGACATGACCCAGCTCGGCATCCAGCCCGGCGACAGCTTCACCTATAGGTTCGTCGCCGAGCCGGCCGGCACCATGTGGTATCACTGCCACGTCAACGTGAACGAGCACGTCGCGACGCGCGGCATGTGGGGGCCGTTCATCATCGATCCGCTCAAGCCGACGCCGGTCGAGCGCGAGGTGACGGGCGACTACATCCTGATGTTCTCGGAATGGGCCTCGGCCTGGGCCGACAAGCTGGGCCAGGGCGGCGTCCCGGGCGACGTCTTCGACTACTTCACGATCAACGGGAAGTCCTTCCCCGAGACCCAGCCGATCCGGGTCAAGGAGGGCGACGTCATCCGCCTGCGGATGTTCGGCGCGGGCGGCGGCTTCCACTCGATCCACATCCACGGCCACGTCTTCCAGATCGCCTTCAAAGACGGGCATCCGCTGCCCGCGCCGATCAACGCCGATACCGTCCTGGTCGGGCCGGGCGAGCGCTACGACATCATCCTGCGCTGCGACAATCCTGGCCGCTGGATGATCCATGACCACATCGACCATCACACGATGAACGGCCACACCCCGCACGGCGGGGTGATGACCGTGATCGAGTACGACGGCATCCCGCGCGACCAGGCCTACTACCACTGGGCGCACAAGGAGTTCGTCCCGGACTTCTACTACGAGCAGAGCCTCAAGAAGCCCCACGGAATCTATCCCAACCCGATTTTCAAGGGCGTTCCCGTCACCTGAGGAGGCAGATCATGAAGGCTCCGGTCATCGTCGCGGCCTGTGCGGGCCTGGCAGCGCTGGCGCTGGCCGGCCGCCCCGCCGCGGTCGGCGCGCAGGGGGCGGCGAGCCCCGAGCTGACCACCCAGTGCGCCTCGTGCCACGCGCTCGCCAAGCCCACGGATGCCACGCTCGACCGGCTGTGGAGCCGCAAGGGCCCGGACCTGTGGTACGCCGGCGACAAGTTCAACCGCGACTGGCTGGTCGCCTGGCTCCAGAATCCCACGACCATCCGCCCCGGCGGGGTGCTGTGGTTCAAGCACGCCAAGCCGGGCGACCCGCGCGACACCATCGATACGGCGGCGGTCGAGAAGCACCCGAAGGTCGACGCGGCGACCGCCGGCAGGCTGGCCGACGCCCTGCTCCAGCTCAAGAGCGGCCTGGTGACGGACGGCGCCTACAATCCGGCGTCGGCCAACATGACGATGGGCAAGCTGGCCTTCAGCAAGCTGCGCGGCTGCGTCGCCTGCCATCAGGACCAGGCCGGGCAGGGCGGGCTCTCCGGGCCGGAGCTCTACGACGCCGGCCGCCGCCTGCGGGCCGACTACGTCATCGCCTATACTAAGAACCCGCAGCAGTTCGATCCGCACGTGTGGATGCCCACGCCGACGCTGTCCGAGCCCGATCTCCAGCGCCTCACGGGTTACATCGTCTCGCTCGGCAAGGAGGACAAGTGATGCTCCGCTATGGACTGGCCGGCCTCGGCCTCGTCGCCTTCGGCGCGGCAATCGCGCTGCATCAGCCGACCGCGGCGGGCGCGGCGGAAAACCCGAAGCTCCAGGCGACCGCCCATCTCTACGACACCTATTGCGCGCAGTGCCACGGCGTCCAGCGCAACGGCAAGGGCATCAACACGGTCGGCCTCTCGGTCCAGCCGCGCGACCACAGCGACACGGTCGCCATGTCTTCGCTGCCGCGCGCGCAGATCGTCAAGGCGATCACCGAAGGCGGAGCCTCGGTCAACAAGTCGGCGCTGATGCCGTCCTGGGCCGGCGTCCTCAGCCCTGCCCAGATCGAGGATATGGCCGACTACCTCGCCTACGTCTGCAAGTGCGAGCAGGCGAAATAGCTTTCTTCAACCGCAACAGGGGGTGACACAATGCGCAAATCCTTACTCTTCGCCGCTTCGGCGCTCCTCGCGCTGGCCTGCCAGCCGGTCCAGGCCAAGGAGGTCACGCTGCGCCTGACGGCCAAGGAGGTTTCCCTGCCGATCGACAACAAGGGGACGATGCAGGCGTCCTGGACCTATGAGGGCCAGGTGCCCGGCCCCCTGCTGCGCGTGACCGAGGGCGATACGGTGACGATCGTCCTGACCAACGATCCCGCCAACAAGAACTCGCACTCGATCGACCTCCACGCCGCGCGTGTCGACGTGGTCAAGGACTTCGAGGCGATCAAGCCGGGCGAGACCAAGACCTTCAGCTTCGTCGCGAACTATCCGGGGGCCTTCTACTACCACTGCGGCTCCGACCCGATGTACCAGCACATCGCGCGCGGCATGTTCGGGGTGATCCTGGTCGATCCCAAGGACCCGAAGGCCCTGCCCAAGGCGGACCGCGAATATGTCCTCGTCCAGTCCGAGGTCTATGCCAATCCCGACGACCTCCACTCGATCATGAAGAGCGACTGGTCGCACGTCGTCTTCAACGGCGTCGCCTTCAAGTACGATCCGGTCCACGATCCGGCCTCGACCAAGATGCTGGTCGCCAAGCCGGGCGAGCGGGTCCGGGTCTATTTCGTCAACGCCGGACCCAACGAGTTCTCGTCCTTCCACCCGATCGCGGGCATCTGGGACGCGGTCTATCCCAGCGGCAACCCGAAGAACCGCAAGGTCGGGATGCAGAGCATGGTGGTCGGACCGGGCGACGGCGCCACCTTCGACCTGATCTCGCCGGTCGAGGGCGCCAACGTGATCGTCGACCATTCGATGCCCCATGCCCATACCGGGGCCATGGCGGTGCTGATGTTCTCGAACGACGCCGATCCGAAGATGGGACGGGGCGACCTGATCCTGGTGCCCTGACGGGCGGATACGGCGTCGTTCACGGCGCGCCCCGGCGCGCCCGCATCGCGGCTTTCCGGGCTGCCGGTCATACCCCTTCCTCGAGTGACCGGTGGGGCCTCCCGGAGGCCGCGATGCACCCTACCTGGAGCAGGCCTCGCGTGGTCGACCAAGGTTCCCTGTCCGCTCCGTTCCCTGCCGGGCCGAAGCCGCGCGGGACGAGGCTCACCCGGTTGCGCGGCCCGCTGGCGGCCTGCGCGGCCGCCGTCCTCGCCGCCGTTCCCGCCGCGGCCCTGGCCGAGACGCCGATCGACGCCCGCTCCACCTCCGATTCCGTCTCCGGCACGATCATCGTCGTCGCGCCCCGCAGCGCCAACGAGGCGGAGCGCCGCGCCATGGCGACGCCGGGCGGCGCCGACGTCGTGACCTATCGGGACTATGCCGACCGCTCGCTGGTCTCGCTGCGCGATACCCTGGCCTTCTCGCCCGGGGTCTATGCCCAGCCGCGCTTCGGGCAGGAGATCCGCATCTCGATCCGCGGGTCCGGCCTGTCGCGCGGCTACCACATGCGCGGCCTGACCCTGTTGCAGGACGGCATCCCGATCAACCTTGCCGACGACAACGGCGACTTCCAGGAGCTGGAGCCCGCCTTCTTCGACCACCTCGAGGTCTATCGCGGCGCCAATGCCCTGCGCTTCGGCTCGGGCACGCTGGGCGGGGCGATCAACGGCGTGACCCCGACCGGCGACCGGGCGCACGGGCTCTATGTCCGGCTCGACGGGGGCTCCTTCGGCATGGCGCGCGGCCTCGCCTCGCTCGGGGTGGGGGACCGCGACGCCAACGGCTGGCTGGCGGTCAGCGCCGATACCCACCGGGGCGACCGCGACCATGCGAAGCGCCATTCGCTGCGGCTCCACGGCAATGCCGGCTTCCGCCTGACCGACCGGATCGCCACGCGCTTCTACGTCAGCGCCAACCGCATCGAGCAGCAGCTTCCCGGCGCCCTGACCCGCGCCTTGGCGCTCGACGCGCCGCGGACCGGGAACTTCGCCGGCAACCAGGCGCGCGACATCGATTCCCTGCGCTTGCAGAACCGGACCACCGTCGAGCTGGGCAAGGCGCGGCTGAACCTGGGCGCCTTCGTCAACCTCAAGTCGCTGTTCCACCCGATCTACCAGGTGCTCGACCAGGACTCGGTCGACCGGGGCGTCTTCGCCCGGCTCGACTATGCCGATGGCCCGTTCGAGCTGACCCTGGGCGGGGAAGCGCGCTGGGGCTCGACCGCAGCCAAGCGCTTCGTCAACGTCGACGGTCGGCGC